>JANQME010000082.1 GCA_028280205.1 Longimicrobiales bacterium | reverse complement strand
CACGCCGCCACGTTGAAGCGGATCTCCGCCAGTCGGCGGGAAGCGTGCTCGGAAGGCGCGCCGCGCGCACAGAAGTCGAGCCCGGCGAGCGCGCGGTGGCGGTGCTCGACGACGAGGGCGCCGTCGTCGTCGGACTTGCGTTCCAGCACCGAGAGCGCTTCGAGGAAGCGCGCGTCGCGGCGGGCGGCGGCGAAGAAGGAGAGGACGTAGATCCAGGAGAAGAGGTTGTAGCGTAGGAACGGGTACTCGACGCGCAGAAAACGCTCTCCGATCCCCCAGTGACACGGTCCGATCCGCTTCCGGATCTCCCAGTGGCGCAGAAGGAAGTCGACCGCCGCATCGACCTCGGGATCGCCCTCCCGGAGCCCCTCGTGGAAGCGGATTGCGTCCAACGCGTTCAGCGTGGCACCCGGGTTGGCGCACTCCGTTTCCGGACCCTTTCCGAAGCGGGAGAAGGAGCAGCGCCACCCGCCCGAGCCGTGCGTCGAGCCATGGAGGTACTCGAGTGTACGGACCACGGACGGATGATCGACGAGCCCGAAGCGGCAGAGCGCACGCGCGGCCTCGGCGGTGTAGCACGGGTACATCGGCGTCTTCGGCCCCAGACGGATCCTCCCGTCGTCGCGGGCCCGGGCGAGGATGTGGTCGAGCGCGCCCGCGACGGCTTCGTGCTCGGCCGGAACGTCCAGCTCGTGGAGGATGAGGAGCGCCCCCACGGTGCTGAACGGATTGCCGACGTAGACCTTCCCCTCGGGAGACGCCCAGAAGTCGGCCCCGTTGTCGTGCCGACGGCCGAGCACGGCTCGGACGTCGGGGTCGGAGTGCCACGGTCTACGCACGGGCCGCGGGAGCGGTGTGCTGCCCGACATCCATCGCCTCGAGCACGGCCTTCGCGTCGGAGTCGGCCGGTAGCTCCCACCCCTCCCGATACCCGAAGACGTCGCGCAGCGACCGGCTTCCGAATCCGCTGTCGAGGATCTCCATGTGATTCGCCGTGAGTAGCCCCGGGTGCGGACAGCCGCACGCGAGGCTGAGCCGGGTGAGCTCCTTGCGCAGCGTGATCACGTAGTTCGCCAGGCGGGTCGCCTTGTCCGTCGGATCGAGCCCGCGGACCAGCCACCGGTTCTGCGTGGCGACGCCGGTGGGGCAGTGGCCGGTGTGGCAGCGCTGCGCCTGGATGCAGCCGATCGCCATCATCGCCTCGCGACCCACCGCGATCATGTCCGCCCCCAGACAGAACGACATCAGCGCGGTCTCCGGGAAGCCGAGCTTGCCGGACCCGACCCACACCACCTTCTGATGCACGTCGCGCTCGGCGAAGATCGTGTACACGCGGCTGAAGCCGATCTTGAAGGGAAGCGCGACGTGGTCCGAGAAGGCGAAGGGGGCGGCGCCCGTCCCTCCCTCGCCACCGTCGACCTGGATGAAGTCGACGCCGCGCGCTTCGGAGGCCATCCGATCGGCGAGCTCCTTCCAGAAGCCCATCAGCCCGATCGCGGACTTGATCCCCACGGGCACACCCGTCGCGTCGGCGAGATCCTCCACGAAGTCGAGCAGCTCGTCGACGTTCGAGAACGCTCGATGGCCGGACGGGCTCACGACCGTCTCTCCGATCGGCACCCCGCGGATCGCGGAGATCTCGGCGGTGACCTTCTCGCCGGGCAGCACTCCGCCGAGGCCCGGCTTCGCCCCCTGGCTCAACTTGATCTCGATCGCGCGGACCGGGTTCTCCTCGACCTTGCGAAGGCACGCCTCACGGTCGAACGAGCCGTCCGTTGCCCGTGCGCCGAAGTATCCCGTACCGAGCTGCCAGATCAGGTCGCCGCCGTGCTGATGGTGCGGCGAGATGCCTCCCTCGCCGGTGTTGTGAAGGCAGCCGGCGATCGCGCAGCCGCGGTTGAGAGCCTCGACCGCGGCGGACGAGAGCGAGCCGAAGCTCATCCCGCTCACGTAGACGAGGGAGTCGGGCCGGAACGCGTGGCGCCGTCGCCGGTGGCCTCCGAGGGTCTTCGCGCAGGGCAGGGGATAGCGCTCGTCGTGGGCCGCTTCGTCGGAACGACCGAGGGCGTCGTGCTTGATGATCAGGTAGTTCGAGGAGTGCTCGAGATCGTTGTCCGTCCCGAAGCCGGCGTAGTTGTTCTGCTTCTTTGCCGACGCATACACCCACCCGCGCTGGTCGCGGGAGAAGGGAAGCTCCTCGTTGTTCGAGGTGACGATGTACTGGCGCAGCTCGGGTCCGATGGCCTCCAGCATGTACCGGAAGTGTCCGATCACGGGGAAGTTGCGCAGGATCGCGTGCCTGGTCTGCACGAGGTCGTACACGACGACGATCGCGAGCAGGGCGAGGAGTCCGTAGAGCCAGATCAACCCGCTTCCTCCGCCTCGGCCGGGCGGGCTCGATGGGAACCGACCGCGCAGAAGCTACGGTCCGGGGGCTTCGCCCGCAGGATGGGAGGCGGCTAGCTTCCCGGCGTCCGCCCGTCCCGTTTCGCCTGCCGACCATGTCCCGCGTTCTCCCCTCTCCGGTCCGGTCCGCATGGACGGCCGTGCTCCTTTTCGGACTCGCGGCGCCGCTCGCGGCACAGCATCCGACGCCGGAAGGGACCGAGCGCACGCAGCCCCGGATCGTCGACGGGGTCGACTACCGCGTCTACGCCCGCGACGGTAGCCCGGCCAGCCTCCAGGAGCTGGTGGAAGCTTCGCTCGGCGAGGACGTGCTGCTGGTGGGCGAGGAGCACGGCGACATGGTCGGCCACGCCTTCGAAACCGAGTTGTTCGCGCTCGTCCTCGATCGAATCGCGGACCCCTACGGTGCGGGCCGGGCGGTGGTGCTCTCGCTGGAGATGTTCGAACGCGACGTGCAGTACGTGCTCGACGAATACCTGGCCGGACTCGTCACGGAGGAGCACTTCCTCCGCTCTTCGCGGCCGTGGGACGACTACGACGTCCGTTATCGTCCGCTCGTCGAGGCGGCGAAGGCCGGGGGCGTCCCCGTGGTCGCGGCGAACGCGCCGCGTCGCTACGTGAACCGGGTGAGCCGGGAAGGCCCGTTCGCGCTGGAGGCGCTCTCCGAGCGGGCTCGGAGCTACCTGCCACCGCTGCCGTATCCGGGCCCGTCTCGCGTGTATCGTGCGCAGTGGGACTCGCTCATGGCGAGCATGCTCGAATCGGACTCGACGGCGGCGTCCGACACGACGAATGCGGCGCCGCAGCGGCCCTACATCACGAACCCGAATGTGATTCAGGCGCAGGCGCTGTGGGACGCGGCGATGGGGCACGCGATCGCCGAGGCGCTCGTCCGACGTGTCGGGGCGTTCGTCGTGCACTTTGCCGGCTCATTCCACGTGGAGCGTGGCACCGGGATTCCCGAGCGGATTGCCGACTATCGGCCGGGAAGTCGCGTCGTCACGGTCGTGATGACGAAGGTCGAAGATATCGACGCCTGGTCGGTGGAGGAGCACGGGCCCCTGGCCGACTGGGTCGTGCTCACCCGGAAGCCCGCGGAGCCCGTGCCCGAAGGGTGAGGCCTCTCGGAGCCGACGGGGTCCCTGCCCCGGGGAGAGGCTCTTCGCCGAGACGGCCTACGCCGGAGGCAGGAAGACCTGGCTGCGGATCCTCCAGGTGCGCCCTCGCTGCACGTACACCGTGATGAGGGGGCCGTTCAACCGGGAGCCGGCCCGGGGCCCTTGCTGGATCTGCAGCATGTAGTTGCCGAAGACCTGGGACATGCCGCCGCTCGCGTCGAAGTCGAGCATGAACGCCTCCACGGCGCCGTGCGTGCCCAGAGCCTCGTCGAAGTAGGCCCGGATCTCATGGCGCCCGCGACGCAGACCGCCTTCGGGCGGGATGAAGAGGGCGTCCTCCCAGTAGTACTCGGCCAGGTCGCCCGGTCGATCCTCGGCCCAGGCGCTCCCCCACTCGAAGAGGAGGTCGTTGATCCGGTCCAGCACCTCTGCCGTGTATTCGGCTCGAATGGAGCCGACGTCGATCTGCTGATAGCCCGGCGCCTGAGCCGCCACGTCAGTCGGCAGGCACAGGATCAGGAGGATGAACCCCGCGGTGCGCACCCGGAGGAGGGTCATTCGGTTTCGGGGTCGACGGGAGGAAGACCGGGAGAGCGTACGAGCGGGAGCGCCGGAAGTTACCTCGAGGGTCTCCGGCGACCAGGGTCACGAGCGACTTCAGCCTGGACGCCGGGGCGTCGAGCCCCACAGGGGATAGGAGAGGCCGAGGGAGAGCACGTTCGGGTCGAAGGCCGTATCGTTGAGGAGGGACCAGCGGACCCCCAGGACGAACTGGATCGGTCCCACCTGGTTTCTGCCGCCCAAGACGAGGTTGAAGCCCCAGTAGTCGTCCACTCCGATCAGCTCTCCCGTACCGGCCGCAGCGACGAGGGACTCGCGCAGCGCGAACCCGCCGCCGATGTAGACGCCGCCTCGTCGTCTGCCCGGGACGAAGTGGACGTCGACGTTGTACTGGTACTCGGTCTGGATATTCAGAAAGAGGGCGTCGAAGCTCGGCACGACCTCGAAGAGCCCGTTCCGCACGACGGGGATGTAGACCGCCGCGCCCAGCATGCCTCCGGACGCGAGCTGCTCCTGCTCCCAACCGCCTCGGACACCGACGCTGATCGGCATCCACGGCGGTGTAGGCGGCTCCGTGCGCCCGCGGCGCACCTGGGCGTCCGCGACCGCCGGCAGTGTGAGGGCGAGGACGGTGGCGAGGAGGAGCGTGTGTCGAATCACGAGGTCTCCGCGGTGGTCGAACGTGTCCCCCGATCCAACCATCCCGGGGGGTGGCGACGTCTGAGAAGGTAATCGGGCTCGGCACGGGAAACCCACCCAGGAGGAAGGGACGATGATGAGGGGAGTGAAGCTCGCGGCGCTGTTCGTTCTGTACGGCGCGATCGGATACGGCGGTGATCAGGCGATGGGTCTCGTGGCGCAGGAGGTGCGCGAGCGCTTCGACGGGGCGATCGAGCTTCCGTTCGCAGCGGACGATGACGCCCATGTGGTCGAAGTGCACGTGCCGGATGTGGTCGTCGAGGTCCGGCCCACGATCGTCTCCCGCGTGGCGGTACGTCACGGGGAGGCGTGCAGCTACCGGGCCGAGCGCGAGACGAGCGTCGCGGTCGACCGGGGCGTACGGCTAACGGTCCATGCCGGCTCGGGAGATCTGCACGTCGAGGGGCGCGAGGGCCTCGAGGAGGTCGTCGTCGTGGGGCTGCTGTGCGCATCCCACGAGGAGTACATGAGCGAGCTCGATGTGCGCGTCGAGCGCACGGCCGGCGGAGACGTCGACGTGGAGACGCTCTACCCGCGGGAGCGGGACGATCGGTGGGGAGACGACGTGGCACGCATCGATCTCACCGTCCTCGTTCCGCTCGGGCTGGCGGTCGAGCTGGACGACTCTTCGGGAGACATCGAGGTGTTCGGCACGGGCTCCCTGGATATCGATGACTCGTCCGGCGATCTGCGCGTGCGCGACATCGACGGCACACTGCGGATCGACGACTCTTCGGGCGGGCTCGAGGTGGAGAACGTCACGGGGGACGTCGACATCGTGGACGGCTCGGGAGGCCTCGAGCTGAGCGAGCTGAGGGGCTCACTCCGCCTGCGGGACGGCTCGGGCGGGATCGACATCCGGCGGGTCGAAGGTGACGTGGTCGTCTTCGACGGATCGGGCAGCATCGACGTCCGCGACGTGGGCGGTGACTTCATCGTCGAGTCGGACGGTTCGGGCGGGATCCGCCACTCGGGCGTCCGCGGCCGGGTGGATATCCCCCGGGACGACCGCTGAGGTAGACGACCGCTACCTAGGAAACCACCGCGGCCCCGTCGGGGCCGCGGTCTCCCTGGCCCGGCCCGGCGTCACTCGGCCGGCGCGCCGAGGGGATCAGTCGGGGAAGTCGAGCAGCTCGTCCTTCCAAGGATGCTGGTCGGCTTCCTCGACGCGGCGCACGATCGAGCGCAGCTCGTCGAGCGTCTCCCGGTTGTCCCCGGGTCGGATCTCGCCCTGGATCATGCGCATGAGCGTGGGACGGTGCTCCTTCGACTCCAGCAGGTGCATGAAGCCGGGGAGCAGGCGATAGAAGAGCCGCGTGAAGTCGTCCCAGATCGCTCCGGTCGCCAGGACCTCGTCCTCGTACGGGAGAAAGGCCGAGCGGCTCGAGTCGCCCGCGGTGAGCGCGGCTTCGATGCGCTCCGCCGCCGAGGACGCCGAGTGCATCGCGACGCCGACCCCCGACGAGAAGACGGGGTCGATGAAGCGCGCCGCGTCTCCGATGGCGAGCCAGCCGTCGCCGCACACGCGCTCGAGTGCGTAGCTGTAGCTCACCTCTCCCTTCAGCTCGTCGACTCGCCGTGCCCGACGGGTGGCACGGGCCAGCTTCCGGTTCCCGCGCAGCCCGTACGCGAAGAACTCCTCCACGCCGAGCGCGGAAGCCTGGAAGCGATCCCGGTTCGCGACCAGCCCGATCGAGGTGATCGTATCGTTGATCGGGGACCGCCACGCCCAGCCGCGCACCTCCGGAACGAAGTGCACGTGCGTCCACGACGCCGTGCGGCGTTGGCCGCGGTCCACTCCCTCGAACCAGGCGTGCAGCGCGAACTGGTGCAGGGTGGGGTGCTCGCGTCGCAGCCCCAACTGCCTCCCGATCCGGGTGGCGCGCCCCGAAGCGTCGACCACCACGCGCGCCTCGACGAAGAGCTCCTCGCCGGCGAAGGAGCCGCGTATGCCTCCCGCGTACCCGTCCTCGCCGAAGAGCACCTCCTCGACGTTCACGCCTTCGAGCACGCGACAGCCCAGGGACTCCGCGTGCTTCATGAGGAGCATGTCGAAGCGCGCGCGATCGACGTGGTAGGTATGCTCCTGCTCGATCCCCTCCCGTGGGAAGTCTCGATACGCCAGAGCGACGTCGAAGCCGACCGGCGGGTGATAGACGACCCCACCCGACTTCGGGAATCCGGCCGCCTCGACGACGGGGTGGAATCCGATCTCCCGGATCACCCGTATGGCCGAGGGCATGATCGACTCCCCCACATGGGGACGCGGGTGGTGTCCCCGTTCGACGACGAGGCAGTCGATGCCCCGCAACGCCAGACTGCATCCGAGCGTCAGGCCGGCGGGCCCGGCGCCCACGATCACGACATCGACCACGGGGTGCGCGTCAGGCGTCCGGGAGGCCGAGGCGGCCGTCCGAGACCGCCTTCAGAACGTCCTGTGACGTCACGATCCCGAGGAGCTCGCCGTCGTCCACGACCAGCGCCCGGTGGATCCGACCACGGACGAGGAACTCGCACAGCTCCGCGACCGGCATTCCCGGCTCGACCGAGAAGGTCACCGGCGTCATGAGGTCACCCACGGTCACGGTGTCGAACGACGTCTCGGGCACCTGATCGAGAAGCTCGCTGCCCTGGAACGGGGAGTCCTCGGGGAGGAAGAACCCCCAGGCATCCGCCTCGGCGGCGTCGTCCGGATCCGCGTCCGGGTCGGGCGACCGGTCGATGTCCGGTCGCAGGCTGACGGCGGAGAGGCGAACGTCCGCTTCGTCCGCGGCCAGGCGTACGAGGTCCGTGGCGGACGCCACCCCGAGCACCCGTCCTCCGGCGTCCACCACCGGCGCACCGCTGATCTCGGAGTCGGCGAGCACTCGGGCGAAGGTTCGTGCGGAATCCTCGGGCCGTACCGTCACCACATCGGTCTTCATCAGGTCGCTCACGTTGAGCATCTCGGTCTCCCTTCGCGAATTGGAGTTCGTATGTGCGCGTGCGGTCCCGCCTCAGTCGTCACGGGCGTCGCCGGGACGGTGCAGGAGGAGGGGAAGGTGCAATCCCCGCAGGACCTTGTCTGCGGCGCTGCCCAGAATCGCCCGGCTGAGGCCGCGCCGGCCGTGTGTCGCCATCGCGACCATGTCGGCTCCCACTTCCTCGGCCTCGGCGAGGATGCCCTGTCCGGCCTGGGCGTGGACCGCAACGGAGGTAGTCACGCGCAGGCCACGACGGCGCAGGTTTTCGGCGTGCGCCTCCAGGTACTGGGCGGCCCCGTCCTTGGCGTCGTCCATGATCTTCTGGTTCAGTTGCGCCGTGTGCGGGAGGTACGGCGACGCGAGATCCACCGGGTACGACACGACCCGAGTCAGGTGATACGCCGAATCGAACAGCTCCCCGAACTCCGTCGCGTGCTCGAGCGCATTCTCGGAAAGCTCGGAGCCGTCCAGCGGGACGAGCAGCGTCTCGAAGGTGTGGTCGAAGCTTCGCACCGGCTCCGCGTCCTCGTCCGGGCGGACGATCAGGACCGGCAACGAGGTCTGGCGCACGAAGCCGTCGGTCACCGAGCCGAGCCACATGCGCGACAGTGCCCCCCGCCCGTGGGACGCCATGACGACCAGATCGGCGTTCTTCGCCTCGCACTCCTTCTGCAGCATCTCGACGGTGTGGCCGCTCAGCACGGCGTGCGTCACCTCGCCCCCGGACCGGTCCCCGATGCGGTCGAGGACGTCCTCCAGATACTGATTGCTCCACTCCACCGCCGCCCCTTCCCATCCCTCGTACGCGAACGAGGTGACCGGTTCGAGCACCGTCACCACGTGCACCGCGGCGCCCGTACGGCGCGAGATCTCCAGCGCAAGCGGGAGGGCGGACTCGGCGAAAGCGGAGCCATCCAGCGAAACCACGATCTGCGTGTACATCGAACCCTCCTCACGGGTGGCATGGGTGCGGGCCGCCACGGCGGCGTCGTCGCGAGCCCGCGACCTCTCGCGCGAGCCCATCCCTCGTGAACATACTGAACTGTCGGGACGGCCTGCGATGTCGGGCTCCGCGGTGTGCCCCGGGTAGGAGAATGGCCGGGCGTATCGTAAGGGAATTCCTGTCACGAATCGGGGGTGAATGGAACAGCGCAGTCTTTCCGCTGACGAGATCGGGGCCGTTCTCGACGCCGCTCCCGACGGATTTCTGATCGTCCGTGCGGACGGGACGATTCGGGCCGTGAACCGCAAGACGGAGCAGCTCTTCGGCTGGTCGGCCGGCGAGCTGGTGGGCGAACGGATCGAGCGCCTGATCCCCGAAGCGGTGCGGGAGCGCCACCGGGCCCATCGTGCCGGCTACGTGCGCGCTCCCCACGACCGGCCCATGGGCGCCGGCCTGGACCTGCGCGGACGCCGCCGCGACGGGATGACCTTTCCGGTCGAGGTGAGCCTGAGTCCGTGGCACTCCCAGGAGGGGGAGCTGCAGATCATCTGCTCGGTCCGGGACGTCCGAGGTGTGCGGCGTCTGCGCAACTTCTCGGAGGGCGCGCTGCGGGCGTCGGAGGAGGAGCGCAAGCGCATCGCTCGGGAGCTCCACGACGACACCGCGCAGCGGCTCGCCACGCTCATCCTGCGCGTCCGCCAGCTCTCGGACCTGTCCGATGACCGACGACGTCAGGCGCTCTTCGAGCAGGTTCGGGAAGAGATCGTCGAGGCGGCGGACGAGGTAAGGCGGATGGCCCGTGGTCTGCGGCCGCCGGAGATCGAGGAGCTGGGACTCGCGCTCGCGCTGCAGGCGCACTTCCGGGCGCTGCGCGAGTCCGGTGCCCTGAACGTACGCGCCGAGC
>JANQME010000044.1 GCA_028280205.1 Longimicrobiales bacterium | reverse complement strand
GGCCCGGTCGCGCCGCCGGGGCGACGCGGACCTCACGCAGGGACGCGGATCAGCTCGGGAGCCCGTACGTGAAGGTCTCGGAGACCGAGACACCGCAGGCGGAGCCCTCGGTCGTGGCGGTGATCGCCTGACCCGTCGACGTCGCCTGCGACGTGATCGAGATGCCGCACGTCCCGCTGCGGCCGTCGCCGGACTCCCAGTCCAGCGAACCGGTGATCGACGTCTCGATCGCAAAGGTGAGCTCCTGCTCCGGCGACATGGCGAGATCCGCGGTGGCCACCATGCCGACGGAGCCGTTCAGCGTGAACGTCTGCTCAGTCTCGGCCTCGATCGCGACGCAGCCGTCGAACGCCTGCGAAGCCTCGTAGTCGACGAGGTATTCGTTGGTCTCGTCGTCCCCGTTCACGCTGGCGGAGCCGCTGATGGCAACGGTACCACCTTCGTCACACGGGACCGTGACGCTCACGTCGGTCGAGAAGCTGAACGGGGCCGCCTGGGGTCCATCGACCGCCGCCGGTGCAGAAGGAAGGCCGGACGTCGACTGGAACGCCGCGTTCAGGACGAACGAGGCCAGCGCCGTCGCTTCGGCCTCGCTGAGCGGGTCGCCCGTCGTGAGCGGGCCGCTGTCTTCATCGCACGCCGCGAAGCCCATCGCGGCAACCAGCGTCAGGATACGAACGGTTCTCTTGTTCATGGTTCCCCTTTTTGAAGTCGTGATCAGGGTGAGGATCGGGTGCGGCTCGCCGCGCCCGCCGAGGCCCATCGCCGCCGCAAGCGCCGTGCCACCGCCGATTTCGCCGAAATCGCTCAGAAGTACGCGATCTTTCAGGATCGGAGGTTCTGCGGGATGCGAGAGTCCCTGCACATCGCGCGACGAGCCTTCCGCCCCACAAACTGATCCGGCACCGTCACGGGATCGCTATGTAGGCGCCGTATTCTTGGACATGCGTCGAATCCGACCGGCGGTCTTCATGATCGGGGGCCTTCTGGCTGCGGAGCCCGGCGGGGCTCAGCCGCCCGTAACGGCGCTTCCCCTGACGCCGGCGTCCGTTCTGCCCACCCCGTACATCGATCCGGCGCGCTCCGCTCGCGTGCTCACCGACCGGGTCGAGGCCGAGCCCTCCAACGTCGAGCTGCGCCTCGCTCTCGCGCGGGAGCTCACGGCGCTCGGCGTCCTCACGCGTTCCGACGAAGAAGCCGCCGCGGCCTTCGAGCGAGCCGCGGCCTCTGCGCTCGCGGCGGTCGAGCTGGCCCCGGACGAGGCGGAGCCGCACTACTGGGCGGCCGCGGCGCGTGGTCTGCACGCGGATCGGGAAGGCGGACGGAGCAAGATCAGTCTGGCGAGCGAAGCACACGAGCACACCCTGCAAGCCCTCGAGATCGCCCCCCTGCACGGGGGCGCGAACCACGTGCTCGGACGACTGCATGCCGGGGCCAAGCGACTCGGCTTCGCCTCTCGCATGATCGCGGGTCTGCTCGGGCTGGGCGACATCCTCGACGAAGCCTCCTGGGAGAGCGCGGAGCGGCGGATGCGCCTCGCGGTGGAGCGGGATCCGAGCCTCCTGGTGCACCACGTGGAGCTGGGCAAACTCCTCCTCCACCTCGATCAGGTCGAGGAAGGCACGGCGATTCTGAACGACGTCGTCGCGCGTACCCCGCGCCACGAAACCGACGCCTTCTACATGGCGAAGGCGGCGGACGCCCTCGCGGAGTCGACCGACGCGCGCTGATTCTCGTGAACGACGGTCGCGAGGCGGTCCAAAAGGATCGCGGCCACATCGTCCCACGTCGGAAGCGAGAGCGCGTGGCGGCGCGAGACCGCCGCGCTTCGGCCTTTCGGGACGTCGGGTTTCCGGGGGTTCAAAATCGTAAGTCATTGCATTATATTGACTTTTGCCACCTTTGGACCCGACAGCGAGGTTGAACCATGGCTGGAGCGAAGAACGGCGCATTGAACAAGCGTGCACGACGGCTCATGGAAAGTGAGTCGCGCTGGCTCCAGAAGGCGCTGTTCGCGCTCTCCAAGGCAAGGCACGAGCGAGAGAAGCTGGCCGAGCAGATCAAGGCCGACGAGGATCTCGAGGTGATGATCAAGGGGAAGGCGTTCGAGCTTTCCACCGTGCGGACGGCCCTCTCCGAGGCGGTTCAGGAGCGTGCCGAGAACCTCCGCGAGTCGGTCTCCAAGAGGCAAGCCGTACTGCGCTGAGCACCGCGCAACGCGACATCCACGGCCGGGCTCCGGATCTTCCGGAGGCCCGGCCGTCGTGCGTCATGGCGGAGCTCGTCGAGCTGGCGTTCCCGAAGCCGCGCCGGCTACCTTGAAGCTGGCCCCCCCGGGAACGCCGGTACCCGTGAGGAGGTCCGCCGCGGTGCACGACACGAGACCCACCCTCCTCGTGATCGAGGATGCGGAGGACCACGCGACGCTCGTGGCCCACGCGGCGATGCGCTGTCATCCGGGTCTGCGGGTTCGCATGGCCCGGAACGGGTACGAGGGCACCGCGTACCTGGCCGGGGTCGCGCCCTTCGACGATCGCAGCGAAAACCCGCTGCCCGACCTGATCATCCTCGATCTCTTCATGCCCGAGGTCGACGGCTTCGCGGTGCTTCAGTGGATCGGCCGTCGACCGCGGTTCTCGGCGATTCCGGTCGTGGTGCTCACGGCCTCCGGCAACCCCGACGACGAGACACGCGCCCGCGGGCTCGGTGCCTCGCTCGTCTATCGCAAGCCCGACAACCTCACGGATCTCGGCCTCTCGGTCCGCGAGATCGTCGGTACGTACATCTCACGCGGTCGGATGATCGAGGCGCACATGTCGTCGGGAGGCTAGGGAAGCTTCTCCGGGGCCGTGGCGAAGCCGCGTCGCAGCTGAAGGGCCTGGTGGCCGAGGAGCTCTGACCGAACGGCGGGGAAGGCATTGCATCCTGCGGCGCGGCATGATATTTAGAGTGTCGATATAAAGACTGCCGACACGCATGGGCTCCTTCGTGACCGACACCGATTTCGACGTCCAGGGCTTCGCTCGGGACATCAACATCCTCCTCGTACTCTCCACCCTGCGCCGCGGCCCGCGGCACGGATATCAGATCGCGCTCGACGTGGAGGCGCAGAGCAGCGGGCTTTTCCGGTTCCGGCACGGCACGCTGTACCCCATTCTGCATCGGCTGGAGGCCGACGGCCTCGTACGCGGCGACTGGTCGCGCGAAGGCGGCGGCCGCCGGAGGAAAGAGTACGCCCTCACGGACAAGGGCGAGCGCCACCTGTCGGGCGAAGCCGACCGCATGGAGGAGATCATGCAGCGCTTCCTGCGCCTGGTCCGCGCTCCCGGCCCGGCCACCGCGTGAGCGCCACCGCATGAACGCTCCGGCCACCTCCATGGAGCCCGGCGTCCTCCGGCAGCTCTCCGACCGGCTCCGCGCGCCGCTGCCCCGAAAGACCCGTTTCCTGCTCGAGCTCTCCGGTGACGTCCGCGCGCTGACGCTGCGGCTGGTCGAGGACGGGTTTACGCCCGAAGAGGCGCACCGCCGCGCCCTGGACGCCCTGGTCCCCGACGACGAGACGCTGCGCCGACTCGAGGGGCTGCACCGCTCCTGGTACCGGAGGGCCACCGCGGGATGGACCGAGACCCGACTGAAGCGCGCGGAACGGATGGGCCTGGCGGCCGCGTTCCTTCTACTCCTCACGATCCAGACGGCGACGATCCTGTCCGCCGACTTCGTCGGCTACGTCTCGCCCTTCCTCTGGCCCGTGCTCGCGAGCGGAGCCGCGGTCGTGCTGGCCGTGGGCAGGCAGGCGTTCCGCCTCTGGGTGAAGGAAGACTACGTGCGTCCGGGCGCTGGATTGAAGAGGCTGCTGGCCCTCTCCGTGCTGCCCCCCGCGGTCGCCGCCGTCGGGACGTGGCTCGATGTCGTTCGTCTCGCCGACCTCCTCACCCACCGCCCCGAGCTCGAGCAGGCTCTCGTGCTGCGCAGCCTCATCCAGGACGCCGCGATGCTCGCCATCGCGATCCTCTTCGCGCTGCTCGGCGGACTCGGCTGGCTCCTGCTCCACCAGTGGTCGGCCATTCAGGAAGACGCGCACCGACGCGCGCTCGACACGACCACCTTCCCGGAGGAATGACATGGAAGCGATCTGGAACTCCCTCGGCTTCATACGCTGGCCGCTCGCCTTCTCGCTGCTCGCGTCGGTGCTGCTGTCGCTCTACTCGGTCGGACGGCTGTACCGTCCGGGAGCGAGCGCCGACCTGCTCACGAAGGCGTGGCTGGACGCCGTCCTGTTCTGGGGAGGCTTCGCGATGATCGCGGGGGTTCTCGGGACGCTGGTGGGAATCGTGATCGCCGCGCAGTCGATCGAGGCCGCCGGAGCGGTGTCGACCAGCCTCGCCTGGGGCGGGATCAAGATCGCGATGCTCGCCTCGGCGCTCGGTACGCTGATCCTCGCCTTCTCGGCGCTGCTCTGGTTCGGGCTCCAGCTCCGGTGGCGGTTTCTCGAAGCCCGGGACGCGCGCGAGGCCTGACCCGGCGGGGCGAGCGTGGATGCCGCAGCACCCCCGACCGCACCCCGGATCCGTCAGGCGCCTCGGAGCTGGTCTCCCACCGGAAGACGCCGGACGCGGCGGCCGACCGCGGCGTAGATCCCGTTCGTCAGCGCGGGCGCGACCGGTGGCACCCCGGGCTCGCCCGCTCCCCCGAGGGCGTGCTCGTTCTCGAAGAGCGCGACCTGCACGTCGGGCGCGTCGGCGATCCGACACACCTCGTAGCTGTCGAAGTTGTCCTCGACGATCGCGCCGTCCTGCGCGGTGAGCTGACTGCGCAGCGCGATCGACAGCCCGAAGACCACCGCCCCCTCCATCTGGGCGCGCACCCGGTCGGGGGCCACGGCCAGCCCGCAGTCGATCGCGGTCCACGCCCTCGGCACGCGGACGTCGCCGTCCTCGGTGACGTGGACCTCGAGGGCGGCCGCGGTGAAGCTCCCGAAGCTGCGCCAGGCGGCGAGTCCGATGCCCGCCCGGTCGGGCAGCTCCCGCCCGTACTCGGACATCTGCACGATGCGCCGAAAGACCTCCTCCAGACGCTGCGCGTCGGTGTCCGAAGGCTCGGCGCGCGTGTCCGTGCGGGTCGGCGCGATCCCGAAGAGCTCGAACCAGACCTCGTCGGGCCGTCGGCCGGTCTCGGCCGCGATCTCGTCGACCATCGACCCGACCGCGAAGGCGTGCTGGATGCTCGTCACCGAGCGCAGCCAGCCGACGCGGACGTGCGCCGGGGCGTCCCCGGAACGGATGCGCAAGTTGGGCACGACCATCGGCTGCTGCATGACGAGACCGACCTCGCGCGACGTCGCCGCAGGCGTCGGATTACCCGTCGCCGTCTCCATGAGCGAGGGATACGCCGCCCGGTGGTCCCACGCCGTGATCCGTCCGTTCGCGTCCAACCCGACCTCGACGCGCTGCGCGGAGATCGCGTGGTAGAAGCCGTGGCGCACGTCGTCCTCGCGCGTCCACACCATCTTGACCGGCCGCTCCACCCGCTGCGCGAGCACGGCCGCCTCGACGGCGAAGTCCGGCTTCGACTTCCGTCCGAAGGCGCCGCCGAGGAGCGTCGCCTCCACGTAGATCTCCTCGGGCTCCACGCCCACGTACGGTGCGACGGTCTCCTGCACCGCTTGGGGGTTCTGACAACAGGTCCAGATCGAGAGCCGCCCGTCCTGCCACTCCGCCACGGCCGCCGGTGGCTCCATCGGCATGTGGTGCTGGTGCGGGATGAAGTAGTCGGACGAGAGCCGGCGCGCCGAGGAGGCCATAGCCCCGTCGACGTCGCCGCGCGTGTACGCCTCCACGCCTCCGGCGTCGATCGCGGCCCAGAGCTCCGCTTCGTACGCCTCGGTGTCGTAGCCCGCGTTCGGTCCGGGCGTGAACGTTGCACCCAGCGCCTCCCGGCCCCGGATCGCCGCCCACGTGTTCTCGGCCACGACCGCGACGCCACCGAGCGGCTGGAAGCCCCACCCGGGCTCCATCGCCGGCAGCTCGACCACATCGATGACGCCCTCGACGGCCAACGCGGCATCCCGATCGTAGCCGGCCAGGGTGCCCCCCACGTCCGGCGGGCGCTGTGCCACGGCGTAGACCATGCCGTCGCGCCGGACGTC
>JANQME010000041.1 GCA_028280205.1 Longimicrobiales bacterium | reverse complement strand
GGGTCTACCTCGACGTCTTCGGCACGTGGTGCGCTCCGTGCCGCCGCAAGTACCCGTCGATGGGGACGGTCGCACGGGAGGTGGAGGAGGCGGGGGGCGTGCTGCTCGGGGTCCTGCTGGACGACCGCCCCCCGGCCGCCGCGGCCTGGTTCGAGCGGCACGGGGGCATGGCGTATCCCTTCGCGGTTCTGGACGCGGAGACGGCGCGGGCGTGGCGGATGGTCGGAGCACCGATGGGCTTCCTCGTCGACCCGGACGGACGCATCGCCAGAAAGTGTGCGGGGTGCGCGACGGAGGAGCACCGGATCGAGGGGCTCGCCGCCGAGATCACGGCCGGCACCCCCCGGGGAGGCGTCCAGGCGAGATAGCTCGGTGCGAAACCCCGCGGGCGCGACGACGGTAGTGATCGTGAACGTTCTCAGGCAGGGAGCAGGCGATGGCGGACGAGGCGGACGGGATCCACGACCGAGAAGCGGCGCACGAGCACGACGACGTCGATGGGCGAGAGGGCGCGCACGCGCAGGACGAGTCCGACACGCAGGACGAGACCGACGGGCACGACGAGGAGGCCGCCCGTCGGCGCCGATGCGAGACGATCATCCACGCCTCGTCGGCGGTGGCTGCGGCCGCCGCGACGGGGACGTTCGTGCCTGGGGCCGACTCGGTCGCCATCATGCCCGTTCAGGTCGCGATGGTCGCCGCGCTGGCGAACGAGCACGGCATCGCCCCCTCGTCCTCGATCGTGAAGTCGGTCGTCTACGCCTCGCTCGGATCGATCGTCGGCAAGGCGGGCGCGGGCGTTCTCCTGCGCTGGGTGCCCGTGGCCGGCAACCTCGTACGGGCCTCCGTGGCGCTTTCGGTCACCGAGGCGCTCGGCCACATGGTGCTCGAGCGGCTCGAGAAGGGGGAGGGGCTGGCGTAGGGACGCTACGCTCAAGAGGACAGAGCGTCCCGAGCGACGCAGAGCTTCCCTAGGAACGGTCCGGGAACGTCGCCCGGTAGTCCTCCATCGCCGCATCGACGACGCGCTCCGCGTGGTCCCGGCCGTACGGCGCGCCCACGCGCACCTCGGCGGCTCCGTCCGGGCGGAGCTTGTACGTGGCGAAGTAGTGCCGGAGCCGCTCCACGAGCACGTCCGGAAGGTCGGCGATCTCCTTCACGCTCCCGTGCACCGGGTCGTCGTGGAGCACGGCGATCAGCTTGTCGTCGGCCTCCTCCCCGTCCAGCATCGGGATGCCCCCGACGACCCGTGCCGTGAGGATGATCTCGGCACGCGCGATCGGCCGCTCGCTCAAGACGCATACGTCGAGCGGATCGAGGTCACCCCGCTCCGCGTCGGGCATGAGTGCCGCGACGCGGTTCGCAGCGTACGTCCGAGGTACGAAACCGTACAGGGTGGGCGGGAGCGAGGAGGTGCGCTGCGCGCGATCGACGCGCAGATACCCACTCTCCTTGTCGACCTCGAACTTGACGAGGTCGAACGGGGTGATCTCGATGTAGGCGTGCACGAGCGACGGAGGCTCAGGTCCGGCCGCGAGCCCGTGCCAGGGGTGCGGCCGGTAGATCGCCCACAGCTCGGCGCCCGGCTCCGATCCGGCCACGGCGTCGCGGGCGCGTGCCTCGGCTGATCCCGGCGTCCGGTCCGCTACGCGGCGGCGGACTTGGTCTTGCTCGGCCCGCTCGAGCCGTCCTCCGACTCCTGCGAGCCGCCTGCTTCCTCGCGAGCCTCGGAGTCCGGACGGTCGGTCTTCCCGACCGGTTCGGATCCCGGCTTCGAGGACGAACGGGTCGCCTCTCCGCCCATGCGGATCGTGCCGTTCACACGACCGCCTTCTTCCATCACCAGGCGATCGGTCCGGACATCGCCGCTGACGACGGCGGTCGCGGCGATCGCGAGGCGGTTCCGCACCGCCACGCCGCCCTCGACCGTGCCGTGGATCGTGGCCTCTTCGGCGTCGATCCCGCCGAGCACCCTACCCGACTTCTTCACGTCGACGATGTGCGCCCGCACGCAGCCCGTGACCCGGCCGGAGACGACGAAGACCTGTCCCTTCTTGCCGCCTTCCGGAACGGATACGTCGCCCTCGACGACCCCGGACTCCGTGAGCTCGAGGCCGTTCGTGACGACACTGCCGGAGACGGTCCCCTCCACGCGTACGTGCCCCTCGGTCGTGCAGTCGCCGGAGACGGTCATGCCCTGACCCACCACGGAGTGGCTGGGCACCGGCGTGCTCTTCGGCTGCGAGATCTCGGGTGCGGATCGGTCCTTCACGTTCTTTCCAAGCACGGTTCGTCGCCTCCCCCCGTTGGCGAATGAGTTTTCCCGATTCCGAGTGCAGGATTCGTACCGAAGTACGCTGGATGCAAGGAAAACGAATCAGATGTTTACCGGGACGCGGGCCGTGGATCTGGCCGCCCGCCACGTGTAGCATTCGAAAGAGTCGGTCGGCAGCGGGTCTACCGCCGACCGCGCCGTACGGCCCGAGGAGACCCGTCCCATGAGTCCTGAGGTTCGTCCCCCCATCCGGATCGGCGTCGTCGGCTGCGGCCGGATCGCGCGGAGGGTCCACCTCCCCGAGCTCGCCCGCTCGGCCGACTTCGTGGTCGTGGCGCTGGCCGACCCCGACCCCGCCTCCCTGCGCGCCGCGTCGGGGCTCGTGCCCGAGGCGCGCACGCACTCCGAGCCTGCGGAGTTGCTGGCCTCGGGCGGGCTGGACGCCGTGCTCATCGCGTCGCCGCCGGCCACGCACGCCGAGCTCGCGATCGACGCCTTCGCGCACGAGCTGAACGTCTACGTCGAGAAGCCGGTCGCCGTCTCGCCGGAGGAGGGCCGCTCGATCGTGGCGGCATGGAAGGCGTCCAGACGGATCGGCGTGGTCGGCTTCAACTACCGGTTCAGCCCGGTGCTGCTCGAGGCGCGCCGACTCGTCGCAGAAGGGACGATCGGTCCGCTGGCCGGCGTGCGCTCGGTCTTCACATCGGCGCCCCGCGCACAGTCGCTCTGGAAGCACAACCGCTCCAGCGGGGGCGGAGCGCTCCTCGACCTCGGGTCCCACCACCTCGATGGGGTCCCTTTCGTACTCGACCGGGAGGTGGCCGAGGTCTCGGCGCACCTGTCGAGCCGACGATTCGAGGCCGACACCGCAGCCGTCCAGCTCCTCCTCGTGGATGGAACGCCGTGTCAGTCCCTCTTCATGATCGGCACGCGCAACGAGGATCGCCTGGAGATCTACGGCAACGAGGGGAAGATCGTCGTGGACCGGCTGGAGGGCTCGATCGAGCTCCTCCCGCCACACGCGGGCGGCAGCGGACCGGAGCGCGCCCTGCACCACGTCGCCTCGGGCCTCGGTAACGCGCGCCGGGCGCTCGCGCACGACTCCGAGCCGTCCTTCCCCGCCGCGCTCGAAGGCTTCGCCGACGCGATCCGCAGACGAGGCGAGGCGGGCGCATCCACCGCCCCGGCAGCGGACATCGAGGCGGGTCTGCGGTCGCTCGAGTTGGCGGACGCCGCGGAGCGATCGGCTCGGGAGGGGACGTCGGTCACGCTTCGGCCGCTTGTGATCGAGCCGCCGATCGACCCGGAGCCCGGACCCTCCGACCGGGCC
>JANQME010000022.1 GCA_028280205.1 Longimicrobiales bacterium | reverse complement strand
GGCCCGGTGTCGCGTCTCTCGCGGGCCTTGCGTACGAGGCTCTCGAGCGCGGCCAGATCGTCGTCGCCGAGCTGACGGTCGTCACGGCTCAGCAGCCCGGACACGAGCGAAGCGACGGATCCTCCGAAGTAGGTATCCAGGAGCTGGGCCGTCGCATCGCTCGCCGCCTCGTCGAGCGGCCGGCTGGGTCTGTAGATGTGTCCCGAGTGGTCTCGGCGGCGTTCGACGAGGCCGCGGCTCTCCATGCGGGCGAGCATCGTCCGAAGGGCCGAGTCGCTCGGCGGGTCCGCCATCGAGGCCTGCACCTCGGCGACCGTGCCCTGGCCGAGCCGGTAGAGCACTCTCATGATCTGAGCCTGCCGTCCGGACAGTCGCCGCGGCACGGTTACGTCTCCTTGCGCAGGGCGACCATCGGGTCGACCCGAGCCGCTCTCAGGCTGGGCGCGAGCGCGGACAAGATGGCAACGACAGCGAGAATCGCGACGGCTCCCACGCCGACCCCGACTTCCCAGCGCGCCATGGACGGAAGGAGCGACGCCCCGGCCACGGTCGCCGCCGCTCCCGAAAGGACCCCCACCCCCAGTCCGGGCCAGATCATTCGCCACGCGCGGCGCATCTCCGCGAGCACGATCCGCGAGCCCCCGGCCCCGAGTGCCGACGCCAGCCCGATCTCCCGTCGGCGTTGAGCGGCCGAGAAGGAAACGACGCCAAAGACGCCCGAAGCTGACAACACGAGACCGAGCACGGAGAACACCGAGACGAGGGTGACCACGATCCTCTCTCTCCAGACGAGGTCGTTTCGACGATCCTCGAGGGTGTGCACGTCCCAGATCGGCTGCACGGGGTCCACGCTCCACACGACCGCCTCCGCCGCCTGCACCCGATCCGGTGTGACCGGATCCTGGAAACGTGCCGCGAAGTGCACGTTCTCCGCAGGAAACTGCGTCGCCGCCAAGTAGACTTCACGGACCGTCGGCTGTCTCGGGTCGTGTCGAACGGGTGGGACGACACCGACCACGCGGAAGGTCTGATCGAGGAAGGGCCACCGCGCCCGGTCGGCCGCCCGAACCAACCGGCCGATCGCGTCTTCCCCCGACCAGAAGCGCGCCGCGAGGTCGCTCGAGAGCACCGCGACCGGCTCGCCGCGGGTATCGTCCGTCTCACGGAACGACCTTCCGGCGACCACCGGAATCTCCATTGTCTCGAAGTAGCCGGGGTCGACCAGCGACCACGCGATCGGCGGCGCCTCGTCCAGATCCTGCTGTCCGGCGGTTTCCCGTACGAGGCGAACCTCCCCCGTCGACTCTGCCCCAGTAAGGGGGAGCCCGGTGCTGGAGGTCGCCGAAACCGCTCCGGGCAGTGCCTCGAGACCCTGCAGCACCTCTCGATGGAAGGCGTAGATCTTGGGGTTGTCCCCGTTGTAGAGGTACCAGGGCAAGTTGACCTTGAAGGTCAGGACGCGGGTTGCGTCGAATCCCAGCTCCGTACGGGATAGCTCCCGGAGTCCCCGGGTCACGGAGAAGCCCACCGTCATCACGGCCACGGCGAGGGCCACCTCTCCGCTCACCAGGGCCCGACTGAGAGAGCGCCCCCGTGACCCGTCGCCCCTGACCCCGGTCCGGGCCAGATGAAGCGACGTCCGGCGAAACAGGCGGGTGGCGGGTACGGTCGCCGCGACCGCGCCCACCAGGAGCGCAGCGAAGAGCGCTACCACGAGGGCCCCGCGATCGACGTCGACGACCATCCAGGTCGGCAGGTCGAGGCGGATCATCGAGACGACGAGCGAGACGCCGGCCCGTGCGACGAGCCACCCGAGAACCGCCGCCGCGGCCGCAATGAGCGCGCCCTCCAGCACGAGCAGACGAAGCAGGCGGGACCTCGGCGCACCCAGGGCCAGGCGCATCGCGAGCTCGCCCTCTCGCGTGAACGCCCGCGCCAGGAGGAGGTTCGACGCATTGGCGACCGCGAGCGCCAGCAGGAGGAGCGCCGCGAAGCCCATCAGGATCAGGTGGGGCACCGTGTCCCCCACGTACCAGTCCCGGAGCGGAGTGAGGCGGAAGGAGACCCCGCGATTCGTCTCGGGCTCCCCCGCGCCGAGCCGGGCGGCGACCTGATCGACCACGCGCTGGGCCTCGACCACCGACACGCCCGCACGCAGGCGGGCCAGCCCCCGAACGCGTCGGGACGAGCGATCCGTGAGCCCCGGAATCGTTTCGTTGATGTAGATCGAACGGTAGAGCTCCGTGCGCCGCGGATAGTCGAGGTCCGGGCCCATGACCCCGTGAATCTCGTATCCCGGAGCACCGTCCAGGCGGATCGACGTGCCCACGTGCTCCCGATCCCCACCGAAGCGACTCTGGAACAGGTCGTGCCCCAGCACGACTCCGTAGGCTCGTTCCCGATCGTAAGTGGAGGGCCAGGTCGATCCGTGAACAGGTGGCACGCCGAGGACTTCGAAGAGGTTCGCGGTGACCAGGATCGCGGCGGCCTCGTGCGGCGCCCCTTCGCCATCAGACATCGTATACCCGCCGCCGTCCTCCGTATGGGCCGCGACTCCTTCGAAGAGGTCGGTCTCCTCGATGCTGCGCAGGTCCGCCATCGACATCCGGCCCGGAACTCCGTCGCGCTCCGAGTGGATCTGGACGAGACGCTCGGCTTCCGGGTAGGGAAGAGGCGAGAGCAGAAGCGCCTCGACCACGCTGTAGACCGCCGTAGCCGCGCCGAGGCCGACACCCAGCGTGAGGAGGATCAGGGCGATCATCCACGGCGAACGCCGCACCTCGCGCGGCAGGCCTCGGAGGTCGGAGATCGCCTCTGCGATGACCGGGAAGCCGGGTAGGCTCATCGTCGGGGGCTCCTGAGTGACGAGGCAGCTGCGTGAGCACACGCGGACAGTCGGCTCAAAGTGCCTGCAGCCACCGGTTCAGGAAAGCCTTCTCGTTAAGGCATCCTGCTCTGCGGCGATTCAACGCCTTATGGTAGTGAGCCCAGCCGCTTGACGCCCATCGCCTTGTTGATATCATCACGTCAATAAGAATTAGGAAGAAGCTCCGGACTGCTTTTGTTCGCCCGATCCCCGTCGAGAGGACTCCCTGTACCAGGGAGGTTCTCGTCCGCGCTCGCCGCGCTGCTGCTCGTTTTGACCCTCGGGGTCGGGACCGCGGAAGCGTGGCACGCGGATGAGCACGCCGATGAGGAGAGGTGCGCCGACTGCGCACTCTGCCACGTTGCGCCTCATGGGCCTGTCACGGAGTCGGCAGGAACACTCGGTATGGTCCCGGCGGATCATCACTCCCGGCCCGGCGAAGTCGGTGCCTCGGTTACCCTGTTCGCCGGTGAACGCCGCCCGGACACCCCGCGCGCACCGCCTGCCTGAGCCCGAACCCGCGTTCTCCGTTCGTCCCGACGTTCAGCACGCCGGGCCGGACATCCCATTCTCAGGCAGGTCCTCCATGCTGTCTCGCACGACCTCCGTGCATGCCCTCGGCGCGCTCGTCGTCCGTGTCTGCTTCCTCTTCGTCATCGCTTCTGCGTCTCCCTCCGGGCTTCTTGCTCAGGAGACCGGCCGTATCGACGGACACGTGTTCGATGCCGACGGCTCACCGTTGGCAGGCGCGACCGTACGGGTCGTGGACCGCGGGATCAGCGCTGTCACGGGTGGCGACGGGTCCTTTCGTCTCCTGCGGATCGAGCCTGGCACTCACGCGCTCTTCATCGAGCGGCTCGGCTACGCCACCCAGACGTTGGAGGTCACCGTCGAAGACGAAGCCACGGAGATCACCGTGGAGATGAGCACCTCCCCGCTCGACATCAGAGGCTTCGTGGTCACGGGAGCGCTGTCCGAGCGAGGCGCCGCCGAGGCGCTGCGTCCGGCGAGTGTCCTCGCGGGGCAGCAGTTGCAGCGGCGGCTGCAACCGACGGTGGCCGCGACCGTGGCCTCCGAGCCCGGCCTGGCATCCACGACGATGGGACCGGCGACGGCGCGCCCGGTCATCCGAGGGCTGAGCGGGGATCGAGTGCTGATGCTGGAGGATGGCGCACGTGTCGCGGACGTGTCGAACACGCACTCGGACCATGCGACCGCGCTCGACCCCGCCTCGGCCCGACGCATCGAGGTGGTACGCGGGCCGGCCGCTCTGCTCTATGGCAGCAATGCGCTGGGCGGGGTCATCAACGTGATCCGTGACGAAGTTCCCACGTCCGTGCCGTACCACGCGACAGGCTCCGCCACGGCTCAGGCCGAGTCGGTGAACGCCGGCTACGGGGTGAGCGGCAGCATGCTCGTCGGAGTCACCGAGAACGTGCCGCTGCGCGTCGAGGCGACCGGCCGGACGTCCGACGACCTGAACACCCCGGCCGGCGATCTCCTCAACACCGGGGCCGACACGTGGAGCGCCGCCGTGGGCACCGGGTGGGTCGATGACTGGGGCTCCGTCGGCGCCGCGGTCCGGGCATACCGCAACGACTACGGCGTTCCCGGTGGGTTCACGGGCGGGCACACCCAGGGCGTCCGCATCGAGATGGAGCGTACGGCGTCGAAGCTCCAAGCCCGGGTCCTCGATCCGGTCGGACCCTTCCGCTCCCTGCAAATCGACGGGCTCTTCAGCGACTACCGCCACGTGGAGATCGAGACCGGGGACATCGTGGGGACGGTGTTCGAGCGCAGACTCGCCAGCGGCGACGTGCTCGCACGCCATGACGGCTGGGGTCCGTTCTCCGGGGGTGCGGTCGGGGCCCGCACGTCGTGGGAGGACCTCGGGTACAGGGGCCAGCTCAGCACACCCGACTCGCGTCGGTACACGGCCGCAGGCTTCGTCTTCGAGGAGATCGATCTGAGCCCCCTCCGAATCGAGGCCGGTCTGCGCTACGACTGGGTCCGAGTCGACCCCGCACAGGACGATCCGAACGCATCGATCGGATTCGTTCGAAGTCGCACCTTCCACGCCGGCTCGGGCTCACTCGGCCTGCTCTACGACCTCCCGAGTGGCTTCACCGTCGGGGCAAGTGTCGCCCAGGCATTCCGTGCGCCGGACGTGGGCGAGCTCTATTCGGAGGGGCCGCACCTGGCGGTCTACGCCTACGAGGTCGGCAACCCGGACCTCGACACCGAGGTGGGGCGGGGCGTGGACGCGTTCGTGCGTTACGGCTCCGACGTCCTCGAGGCCGAGCTCACCGGCTTCTACAACGACATCGCCGGCTACATCTACGCCGAGAACACCGGGCGCATCAGCCGGGTCCAGTTGCCGGTCTACCAGTTCCAGAGCAACGACGCGGTTCTGACCGGCTTCGAGGGTGGGCT
Source organism: Longimicrobiales bacterium (assembly GCA_028280205.1). Taxonomy (GTDB): domain Bacteria; phylum Gemmatimonadota; class Gemmatimonadetes; order Longimicrobiales; family Gaopeijiaceae; genus UBA2589. Next base: position 5,300 of record JANQME010000022.1, on the reverse strand, counting down.
GCACTGGCAGTTCGCCGACGGCTTCGAGCTCGAGGGTACGGGCTCGTACGTGCGCGGCACGCTCAGCGACACGGACGAGCCCCTGCCCCTGATCCCTCCCCTACGGGGGCGCACCGCGCTCGCCTACGACCGGACGGGCTGGTTCGTCCGCGCCGAGGCCGAGGTCGCGGCGGAGCAGAACCGAACCGGTGAATTCGAGCAGGCGACGCTTGGCTACGCCGTGTACCACGTCGCCGGGGGGCTGCGCCTGACCCTCGGCGGCCGACTCCACGTCCTGACGCTCAGCGTCGAGAACCTCACGGACGACGAATACCGCAACCACCTCTCCCGCGTGAAAGAGATCATGCCGGAAGCGGGCAGGGGCCTACGACTTACCTACCGGGTCGTCTTCTAGACCCATCACCCAGGAGAGTACAACCATGAAGCTCCGTTTCAGAAAGCCCGCCCTCGCTCTGACCCTCGTCGGCGCGCTCGCGCTCGCCGCCTGCGACGACGATCCCATCGTCCCCGAGGAAGAGCACGGCGACGCCGCGGCGGTCCAGCTCGTCATGAACGGGGCGGTCATCGCCACGTTCACGTTCGACGACTCCAACGCCTGGGTCGGCGGCGAGTTGGAAGTCGAAGTGGGCGAGGAGACGCCGCACATCGACGTCAACTTCCTCGACGAAGACGGCGACGTGATCGACTGGGACCTCTCCGAGTTCTATCTCGAGGTCGAGGTGGACGACGAGACGATCGCAGAGTTCGAGCAGGACACGCCCGGAGAGTTCGGAGGGCACCTGCACGGCGAGGCGGTCGGTGAGACCAACGTCACGTTCTCGCTCATGCACGGGGCGATCGGGACGGGCCACGCGGACCTGGTCACGACCGGGATTCACGCACACGTGGAAGCGCCGACCCCGTAGTCAGCGCCCGCTCCGATCGCCCGCGGGTCGGCATGACGAGCCCCGCCGCCGATGACCACCTCGACGACGTGGTGGTTGTCGGTGGCGGTGCCGCGGGCGTGGACGTCGCCACTTGACCCCGCTCATCCTGATCGCCGGCTTCCTCGGGGCCGGCAAGACGACGCTGTTGCGCGCCCTGCTCCCCCGCCTCTGCACGCTCGGTCTGCGACCGCACGTGATCCTGAACGACTACGAGAACGCGCGGGTGGATGCCGCAACCCTCGAAGGGTACTCGGACCTCGTCCGCCCCATCGCGGGGACGTGCATCTGCTGTGGATCTCAGGAAGAGCTGATGCGGGAGCTGTGGGGAGCGCCGCACACGCCGGAGAGCGTCATGCTGCTGGAGGCGAACGGCACCGCAGATACCACCGAGATCATCGAGATCCTCACGGCGGACCGGCGGGCATCGCGATATACCCTTCCGGTCCAGGTCACCGTGATCGACGTGAGTCGGTGGCAGCAGCGCGGCTGGAACAACCGACTCGAGCGCGTCCAGGCGCAGACGGCCGGATACCACCTCCTCACGAGGCTCGACCAGGTCACTCCCGAGCGGCGGACCGACGTCGAGCGCTCCCTGGGGGCGCTGGCCCCCGGCAGCCGCGCCATCGACCCGGTTGCGTTGAGCGAAGCGATCGAGGCGCTTCGATCGTCCTCGGGATCTCTACCTCCCCGTCGGTTCACTCGGCGGCGGAGCGTTGAGGGGAGCTCGCGGGCCGGCGGGGTGGACGAATCGGCAGGTGGACACGACCACGAGGCGACCCATCACTTCGCGAGCCTCGAAGTCGCGCTCGACGAGCCCCTGGAGAGCGCCCACTTCCGCGAGTTCCTCGAGCGCCTCCCCGCAGAGGTGCTGAGGGTGAAGGGCATCGCCCGCCTCATCGGGTTCGAACACCCCGTCTACTTCGAGCGGACGGACGTTGCGGAGACCGTCGAATTCACTCCGATCCGGCAGGGAGGCGGCCTCGACTGTGTGGCGATCCTGATCGGAAGCAACCTCGACGACGCTGCGCTGAGGGAAGCCTTCCGGACCCTGCAGCGCGGCTGAACGCGGAACGGGGTAGCACTCGGCTTTCCCTGCTCAGGGCTGCCACCCGAGTGTCAGGATGATCCGGCGTGCATCGCCCGGGATGACCCCGGTACCACCGAAAGCTCCACGGAGGAAGTAGTAGTCGTCCGTGAGATTCGGGATCATGAGGTCGGCGAGGAACGGCCCGCGCCGAACGAAGACCCCGCCCTCCCAGATCGTGAAGCCAGGGATCTCCTGCTGGCCGCCGATGACAGGCACGACCGCGCTGTTCCCGTGGACCCCGAGCTTCAGTCCACCCGTCCAGCCACCGGGGAGCGGCCGCTCCGAGGCGGCCCAAACGCGCCAGGAGTGCTCCGGCACATTGTCCAGACGTGAGCCCACGGGGATGTCCGTATCCTCCGTGACCTCCGCGTCGGTGTAGGCGTACGATCCGAAGAGCGAAACGGGAGACGGCTCCCACGCCACGAAGGCCTCGAGCCCTCGGGCGCGCTGACGACCCGTCGGGACCCGAAACGCGGGATCCTGGGGATCGGCGGTCGCAACGTTCTCCTTCTCGAGGTCGAAGACTGCGATCGTGCTCACGAGGTCGAAGCCGATGTCGACCTTCAACCCGAACTCGTACTGACGTCCAACTTCGGGCCCCAGAGGATTGCCGTCTGGAGTCCGAACGAATCCGAAGTTTGGACCGGCGGCGAACGTGGTGGCGAAGGAGCCGTAGGGGGAGACTCCGGGGACGACCTCCCATGAGACACCCGCCCGAGGGGAGAACTGCACGTCCGTCCGGGACCCTTCCGTATCCGACCGATTGCTCCGTGTCCTGTTCTCGAGTTGGTCCCACCGAAGCCCGACCAGAACGGTCAACACATCCGCCGGGGTCAGCAGCGCCTGTGCATATCCGCCGAGTTGCTGAAACTGATCCTCGGAATCCGCGAGGGTGAACACGTCTTCGACCTGCGCACCGTACTCGGGATCCACAACGTCGATCGGCGCGACCGAGCCTCGTTCGAAGAGCGAGAGGTAGGTCCAGTCCGCGACATCGAACCCCGCAGAGAACGTCGTGGGGAGCCGACCGACCTCGAATCGCTGCACAAACTGGGCTCCGACCACCCACTCGTCCTGCTCTTCCTCGAATCGATTGAAGCGGCGATTGAGCGTCCGGCCGTCGTCCTCGAGCGCGGCAGGGGCGACGGACGGCTGGTCGTACTCACTTCGGTTGATCCGTACGTACCCGCGCAGCAGTCGAGAGCTGCCCTTGCGCTGCTCGAGGGTGAACGTGTTCATGAAGCCTTCCGAGACGGTCTCGCCTTGGTCAGGCTCCCCGGTGAAGAGGGATCGGGGGAGTTCGAATTGATCGGTGTCGACAACCGTGCCCGAGAACGGGTGATTGATGTAACGGAGGAGTTCGCGACGTCGCCAGTCTCCCTGATATCGAAGGGTGACACCCGAATCGTTCGACCACTCCAGCGTCGGAGCTACCTGGGCGGCCTCAGGCTCGACGAAATCGATGAAGCTCTCTCGGCGCTCCCACGTCGCGACGACTCTGTACCCGAGCCCCGCGCCCAAGGGCCCGGTCACATCGACTTCCGGCTGGATGTAACCGAAGTCGCCGACTCCGATGCGTGCGGAGAGACGGGCTTCATCCAGGGGCTTCTTCGTCACGATGTTCACCGTGCCTCCGGGAGAGCCCTGGCCGAAGACCGCGCCTCCCGGACCTCGCAGGACCTCGACCCGTTCGATGTTGGCCATACCCTCGGCTTGGATGTTCAGTGAGCCGGTGTTCCGAATGCCATCGATGACCGACTCGCCGACCGTGAAGCCGCGCAGCTTGAAGCTCCGGAAGGGCTCGACGCTGTTCCGCGCCGCGCTCACGCCGGCGACGTTCCGGACCACGTCCGACAGGGTCACCGGACGTTGCTGCTCGATCATGCGTCGCGGAACGACGTGGATGGACTGCGGGACACGACTGATCGCCGCTGGAAAACCGAGTCCAACGTCGGAGTGCCGCTCCACGTACCCCTCGGCAGATCGACTCGTGTGGACGGTGAGACCCGGCAGCGGAAGGGCACGTTGACCCTCGGATCCGACCGCACTGCGGGTTCGAATCGCGAAGACCTCGGAGTCGAATTCGATCTGCAGTCTGGTCGACTGACCCGCCTGGATCGCGATTCCGCCCTGATCCGCCTCGCGTCGGCCGTCGGAGAGCCGAAGCGTATACGCTCCAGGCTGCACCCCCGTGATCGTGAACCTTCCCTCCGGTCCCGTCGTGGTCGACGCCCCGGACTCCACGAGCGAGACCGCAAGTCCGGAAACGCCGGTGCCCGAGAGATCGACGACCGTGCCGGCTATCGTTCCCGTGCCGGCGGTCTGCGCCGCCGCGAGGGAGGCCCAGAGGCTCGGCAGCAGGACCAGAATCGCAGCTCGAACGGACAGGCGCGAAGCGCGGATCAATGACGCGCCGAGGCGTCGTGTTTCTCGCTGATTCACAGTCTGGTCTGTTCTCACGGCCGGATGGAAGGATCGCATCGGCGAGCGTTGCAGCGCCGTTGCGAGCCAATGATAATTGGTTCTCATTATGAGACAAGCACGCTCGGCCCGGCGTACTCAGCACGGCATGACCGACCTGGGCACAAGAGATCGGATGGTGCTTCCCCTCTTTGTCGGGAACTCCATATCATCCTCACCCAACGTCTCGGCTTTGACACCACGGACGGATGCTCTACCTCCTCCTCTCGCTCGTCGCGCTTGCAGCCGGTCCGGTGCTGCTCGGCGGCTCCCGTCGCGGCTCGAGTCTGGCGACCGCCATCGACGGATTCGTCGTCACGTCGGTTCCTCTTCTGGTCTTCTTCCAGTTCGTTCCCGGCGCGATCGAGAAGCGCGCCGTGGGTGTGCTGCTCGTTCTCATCGCGGGTGTGGCGCTTCCGGTCGCTCTCGAGCGACTGACTTCGAAGGCGGGGTCGGGTGTCCATCGATGGGGTCTCCTCCTCGGCCTCCTCGGTCTTGCGGTTCACGCCACCATCGACGGCTCGGCGCTCGCGATCGCGGAGCGTCTCGGAGACGGGTGGGGCTTCCCACTGGCCGTCATCCTCCACCGACTTCCCGTCGGCATCGGAGTCTGGTGGCTGGTCTCCCACGCCTTCGGACCTCGAGGCGGGATCCTGGCCGTGGCGGCCATCATGGCGGCTACGGTCGGGGGGTACGGGGCGGGCGCGTCCGCAGCGCGGCTGATGGCTCTCGAACCATGGCTGACGCTCTTCCAGGCAGCGGTCGCGGGTTCTCTGGTGCACGTAGCCGTGCACCGAACCCCCGACGGGACGGAGCGCGGCCGCCCC
>JANQME010000464.1 GCA_028280205.1 Longimicrobiales bacterium | reverse complement strand
TATCCGTCGGCGTTCACGGACCCGGAGAGCAGCTCGCGCGGGCTCCAACTCTGTTGGTAGAGCGAGTGTTCGCCGCGGCCCGCCCGATCTGGTACGACGACGATCTGCCGCGCACGCTCGCCGCCGTGCGGTCCGGGACGATCGTCGCCGCCCTCCGCAACGGGACCCCTGGAATCCCGATCGACCGCTCGGGGCTCCTGCCGCTCGTCTTCGAAGATTGGAGCTTCGTGCTGAACGGCTTCGTTCCCGACTTCCGGCGCAGCCACATGCGGGCCCTGCGCTCGGAGCTCCCCGACGCGCTCTACGGCGAGATCCGTGGAGCTTCGGACTCCGAAACGCTCTTCCTCCTCACGGTCGTGGCGCTCCGTGCCGGAGCGGGGCTCGCCGAGGCGCTCGTGGCGACCGTGGAGCGTGTGAAGTCGCGGGTCGGATCGGAGGAGGCCCAGCTCAACCTCCTCGTGAGCGACGGACGCTCGCTGGCCGCGGTGCGCACCGGGACCGTCGCGCGGACGAACTCCCTCTACGTCTCGGAACGGCCTCCGATCGCCGGGGGTGGCGTGGTCGTGGCCTCGGAGGCGCCCGAGTCGGGTGGACGCTGGACTGCGGTGGCGGGTCACAGCTGGATCGAAGTCGACCAGGACGGCTCGATCCGGACCGGTCCCGCGCACGAGAGCTGACCGGGATCTACCCGACGTCGACCAACTCGACCGAGAAGACGAGCGTGGCACCAGGGGGTACGTCGCCCTGACCTCTCGGTCCGTACGCGAGATGGGGCGGCACGACGAGGCGACGGATACCGCCCCGTCTCATGCCCCGGATCCCCTCGTTCCACCCTCGGATCACCTCGCTTCCTCCGAGCCGGGTGTGGAACGGATCGCCCCCCAGGCTCCCGTCGAAGACGCTGCCGTCCGGCAGCCAACCGACGTAGTGGATCCAGACTCGACTCGTCCGTCGGGCGACCGGCCCTTCTCCGACCTGGATCTCCTGCACATAGAGACCCGATTCCCGGAGCTCGAACTCGGACAGATCGATCCCGAGCTCGGGCGCGAAGACGAGCTCGGCGGGGTTCGATGGGGGAAGCGGCGCACCACCCCGAGGTCCGCCCGCGCCGCAACCCGCGAGCACCAGCGATACCGCAACGAGCCGGAGGGCGCAGCGGGGGCCGGTCCGGCTCGGAGCTCGCTCGGTAGCGCGAACGTGGGGGAGATCCTGCATGCCGTGGCGTCTCCTGTACTCTTCCCGTGCGGGGCTCGGTGCGATCTCGTCCAGAGTGGCCGGACTCGCCCGAGGGAGCAAATCCGCGTAGTCGTGTATTTGCTGGGCGTAGGGCATCCTCGAACGAACCCGGAGCATGGGAGGCGATCGTGATGGAGATCCGGAAGCAGGCGCGAAGGCCCTCGTACGGAATCGGCGCAGCGGCCCTCGTCCTGGTCGTGGGCGCGGCAGCCTTCGACGGAGCGACCGCGTTCGGCGGGGCAGCCGAACGGGAGTCCCCCGCGCCGGCCGACGACGAGATCGCCGAAGCCCTCGTCGACCGGTGGATCGAGGCGCTCGGTGGTCTGGAAGCGTACTGGCCCCTCTCCTCCGCCCGCTACACGCTCACGACCGAGATCTACGATCCGCCGAGCGGCCGACTCCGTCGGACGCGCCCCCGCTACGTGTCGATCCTGCGGACGCCGGAAGGCGAGCTCGCCCGGATCGAGCGATGGGAAGGCAACGATTTCATCCAGCAGGGCTGGAACGGCTCGGATCCGTGGGCGCTGTACAACGGAGAGCCGCTGGCGGCGGGGGACAAGGACTACGACGAGGTCCGATACGTCTCGGGGGACGTGAACTACTGGATCAGCCTGCCTTTCAAGCTCCGCGATCCCGGTGTGAACCTCCGCTACCGGGAGCAGGACGCCGAGGGCCGGCACGTGGTCGGGGTCACCTTCGGCGAGGGGGTCGGCCTCCACGACGGCGACACTTGGCAGTACTGGTTCGAGGACGGCCGCACCTGGCCGGTCCAGTTGGCGTACCGCGAGGAAGGCAAGGACAACTGGAACACCCTGCGCTTCGAGGACGTGCGGGCGGTGGACGGCTACACGTTCGTGGGACGCCGCGTGCACTTCGACGAGCAGGGTCGGATCACGAAGGTGCTCTTCACACACGACTTCGAGCTGAACCCGAGGATCGAGCGCTCCCGATTCGATCGACCTCGCTGACGAGCGGCGCACCGTATCGCACCGTGCGATCGAGCCGGGCCACGGACCACGCGCACGTCAGTGTGCCGGCTTCCACACCCCGCGCAGGCGGTCCCGGAGCTGCTCGAACAGAGGGCCGGCACCCTCCGACGTCGGACCGGACGCCCGGCCCGAGCCGCTGCCCCGACCCGGCTCGTCGCCCCGCCCCGTGACCTGGGACACGCGGGCCGCGGCGGCCATGATCCGTCGATGCCCCACCTGCTTCGACTGCTCCACCTGATCGGTCGGCAGCCCGGCGGTCCGTGCCTGCTGAACATACTCCTCCAGACGCCGTACCTCGTTGAGGAAGCCGATCACGTGGCTCCGCAGATCCTGGTTGCGCCGCACCCGCGCATCGGACGGCTTCTTCGGGAGCTCACCGAACGGAAGGCTCGTCATCGCCGTGTACCCCAGATGGACGAGCACCGGCACGCCCACCACGAGCCGTACCCACTTCCCCGGCCCGGCAAGGAGTATCAGTCCCAACACGGAAGCTTCGGCTGCGACGATCCAGGTCGCGCGGTGCATCCGCGCAAGCCAGACGGTAATCTTCACGATCCCCCCGATCGCTGAAGTGACGCTACCGAGATGGAGTCGTGAAACAACCGTGCCAGGGAGGGTTCGCGCGATCGGCCCACGGGTTTTCGGCCTTTTGGGGGCGGCGAGGAAACCCCGCGGTGCGCTTCTGGTACGTGCTTCGTCATGTTTCCGTAGTGTGGTCGCTATACTTCCTCGCCTCGCACCGACTACTCCACCATGTCTGAGGGGATTCCGGTCATCTTGGTCGTCGATGACGACCCTCTGGTTCGTGAGTCGCACAGAAAGGTGCTCGAGCGCGCATCGTTCTCGGTCGAGACCGCATCGGATGGGCTCGAAGCTCTGAGCAAGCTCGCGCTCGGAGTGGACCTCGTCGTTCTGGACGGGGAGATGCCCCACATGGATGGATTCGAGGTGGCCTCGCGGATTCGAGAGGATCCGCGCAACGACATCCTTCCGATCATCATGGTCACGGGACTCTTCGGCAGGGGCGAGCAGCGTCGGGCCATGGAGGTGGGCATCGACGACTTCGTCACCAAGCCCGTCGACCCACCGCTGCTGGAGTTTCGGTGTCGCTGGCTGGTCGAGCGCAAGCGATCGTTCGACGCTGTTCGAGGCGAGAATCGCAACCTTCGCGAGTCGGTCGAGGGGACAACCGAGAACCTGCGCAAGGCGCTCGAGGAGATGACCGAGGCGCGCCGCTCGACGTTTGCCGCCCATCTCGACACAATCCGTCGCCTCACGCTGGCCGCGGAGTACAAGGACGCCGATACCGCGGGACACATCGAGCGCATCGGTCGGTTCTCGCAGATCGTCGGGCGATCGATGGGCCTCGCTCCGGGAAGAGCCGAACGACTACTCCACGCGGCACCCATGCACGATGTGGGTAAGATCGCGATCCCCGATCGGGTGCTCCTCAAGGCCGGCGAACTGGACGAGCACGAGTGGACGATCATGCGGTCGCACACGACGACGGGTGCGCGACTCCTTTCCAACTCCCCGTCGCCGATCCTCCAGCTCGGGGAGACGATCGCGCTCACACATCACGAGCGTTGGGACGGGACCGGCTATCCCCATCGCCTTCAGCGCGACGAAATCCCGCTGGAAGGTCGAATCTGTGCGGTCGTCGACTTCTTCGACGCGCTCACGATGGACCGTCCGTACCGGTCGGCGTTCCCGGTCCCCAAGGTTCTCGAGATGATGCAGGAGCAGTCGAGCCGGCACTTCGACCCGGACGTCCTCGAGGCGTTCATGGGTTCGCTGCCCGACATCGAGCACGCCCGTCAGGAGTCGCTCACGGCCTCGGCGACGGGAAGGTAGACGGTGAACGTCGATCCGGTTCCGACTTCGGACACCACGCCGACACAGCCGCCCGCCTCTGTGGCGATTCTCCAGACGTTCGCCAGACCGAGTCCGGTGCCGCGGTCTCCCTTCGTGGTGAAGTAGGGTTCGAACAGCCGCTTCATGAACTGCGGCTCGATCCCGGTGCCGCGATCCCGAACCGAGATCTCCACGAACGGCCCTTCACCCTTCGTGGGGCACCGGGGGCGCGCATCGGTGCGCCGCACCCCGACGTCGATCGGTCCTCCGTTCGACGTCGCGTCGTTGGCGTTGAGGACGAGGTTCATCACGATCTGCTCGAGGTGTGGCGGCGCGATCCACACGCACGATGCCCCGTCCTGCCCGCTGTACCTGACCTCCGCGGTCTTGTGCAGCAGTCGTCGCAGGAGCGGCAGCACCTCCTCGATCACCCTCCCGGGCTCGACCCGTTGCGCGACCAGATCCGGCGCTCGACCGAACGCCATGAGCTGGCGACTCAGTGACGCCCCTCGCGCAGCAGCCTCTCGAATGTCTCGGACGCCCTCCAGGACCGATGCTCCGTTCGTCGGGTCCGCGGAGACCAGGTACGAAGCAGAGTTGATCACGGCGAGCACGTTGTTGAAGTCGTGCGCCACGCCGGTCGCGAGATTCCCCAGACTCTCCATCTTCTGCGCTTGGTGGTACCGGCTCTCGGCTCGTCGTCGATCGGTGACGTCGAGCGTGGAGCCCATGATCCCGTCACCCTCCCCGGCGTCGAACTGAAGGAGGTTCAGCTGCGCGAGGATGATGCGATCCGCCTTGGCCCCGACGGATCTGAACTCGAAACGTCGAACGGGCTCACCCTCGAAATCGAGAGACTGAAGAAGCTGGTCGACCCCGTCGCGATCGTCCTCGCTCACGAATCGGATGAACGGCATCCCCTTCGGGACCGTGTCGTCGGACAGACCGAGGTGCTCCAGGAATTGCGGATTCGCGTACTCGATGCACTGGTTCTTCAGGAGGAACACACCCGTGTGGGACTCCTCGAGTAGCGTCTCGTAGAACGACAAGCGCCTCGTCGTCGCGTCTTCGCGCTCCTTTCGCTCCGTGATGTCCGTGAGCAGGCCTTCCACCACGGTGCTCCAGGCGGTATGGCGGACGCACCCTCCCCGATCGCGAACCCATCGTCGCGTCCCGTCCAGTCGGATCATCCGGTACTCGATGTCATACGGCCGGTCGAGCCGAGCGGCCTCCATCATCGCGCAGGCGACGCTCTCACGATCGCCTGGGTGGATCAACTCGTCCCATCTCGGCCCCGATTCATCGGTGAGATGGCGCGGGTCGAACCCCAGCAGGGTCCGGCTTCCCGCGGTCACGAACTTCGTGTTCCACTCGGGTAAGGTGCAGCGGTAGGCCGTGCCGCCGATCCGATTCAGGAGTACGCGAGTGGACTCGAACGCGCTCGGCGAAACGGCGCGATCGAGATACCTGTCGGATTCGCGAGGCAAGGTCATGAATGCGAGCGTCGAGTGCGCGTGATCTGAGCCGATACTTCAACGAAGGCACCCCGCGATCAGGACGTGCAAGGATTTCCTTCGACGCCTCGATCCGCCGACCCTAGGGTGTGGGCCTCCCGACGCATAACGTTCTGGAGATGCAGGCGAGCTTCCCTCGAGCCCACCCTCCGCCGAGTTCATATCGCTCCCCATGGATCCTACGCCTGACGGCGTGCCGGCCTTCGAGCTGCCGGACGTCGAGTCCGAGATCGTGTACGTCCTCGATGACGACCCGGCCATGAGGTCCGGCCTTCGAAAGCTGCTCACCCTATCCGGTTACGATGTTCGCGAATTCGGGGCTCCTCGCGAGTGCCTCGATTCGATCGACCCGGGGTCACCCAAGCTGGTCATCACCGACCATGAGATGCCGGAGATGACGGGTACGCGCTTCGCGAGCGAGGCGCTGGCGATCAACCCGGACCTGCGCGTGGTGCTCCTCACGGGAGCCGGAGGGGAGGACGTCGCGCAGGCTGCACTGCGCGCGGGAGCGTTCGACTACCTCCGAAAGCCGTTCGAGCCTTCCGAGCTCCTCCGCACGACCAGCGCGGCTTTCGTCGATCATGCCCGGCTCGAGTATCAACGGGACATGGACGTGTGGCTTCGGGCGGAGGTCAAGCGTGGCACGGAGCTGCTCCGCCGGGTGACGCTCGGAACCATCACCTCGCTCATGAATGCTGCGGAGGCGAGTACGCCGCAGTTCCGGGGTCACAGCCTTCGGGTGGCGGAGTGCGCGACCGGGATCGCCGAGGCGCTCGGGTTGGAACCCGCCGACGTGGGACCGATCCGCACGGCGGCATTGCTTCACGACGTGGGGATGGTCGCGGTTCCCGACGCGGTGCTGAACAAACCCGGCACCCTCAGCCGGAATGAGTTCGCGCTCGTTGCCGAGCACTGTCGGTTCGGGGCGGAGCTCCTGAAGCCCCTGGAACACATCGGACCCGTGGCGACGTACGTGCTCGAGCACCATGAGCGCCTGGACGGTTCGGGATATCCCGACGGGAAGAAAGGAGACGAGATCTCCCTCGGAGGACAGATCGTCGGGCTCGCCGAAGCGTGGTCCGCGCTCACGGAGGACCGTCCCTTTCGAGAGCGGATGTCACCGCAGGACGCCGTGGCGACGCTCGTCGGCGGCGCCGGCGCCTGGTTCCGCGCCGACCTGATCGACGCGTTGCGGCAGTGGCGAGCCAGCGCACGAGCCGGCATCCCGAAGGACCTGACCATCCTGGCCATTCACGAGGAGGAGCCCGCCCTGGACGCCCTCGCCGCGACGCTCGAGGGCGCAGGCTTCGTCGTGGAACGGGCCCGCTCCGGGCTGGAGGCGGTGGGCGTCTACACCTCCTCCGACCTCGACGTCGTGCTCGCCGATTTCGCCGCGACCACGGGAGACGGAATCGGACTCATCCGATGGCTGACCCGTCTCAACGCCCGGGTACCCGTCGTGGCCATCGGTCGTGGCGAAGGCTCCGACTGGGAAGAGAAGGCGAGGGAGGTGGGGGTCGAAACGGCCCTGGAGAGGCCGTTCTCGGACGCCGAGCTCGTCGCCGCGATCGAGTCCGCGTACCGGAGCCAAGAAGTGCCGTGAGCGAACCGACGGCCGAGCTCACCTCGCTCCCTCACTGGGGCGGGAGGGCTCGAACCTCCAACCTCCTGGTTAACAGCCAGGCGCTCTGCCGATTGAGCTACACCCCAAGCGAAACGGCCGCGACCCCTTCGGGGGCCGCGGCCGTCTCGGTAGTCTGGTCTGTCCGCTATCCGAGATCGAGGCCGCGTCCCCTGCGCAGGCTGCGATTCACATTCGAATTGGAATTTCGGGCGACCGTATTCATGACCTGATTCTCGCGTGGCCCGCAGCGCCGGTCAACGCCCTCCCGCCACGAGCGGCGGTCAACTCTGCAGCGCCTCGAGCGCCGAGACCGTCGAGGTGACGTGCTCGGCGCTGGTGGCCAGCGCGGCCCTCTCCTCCTCGTCGAGCTCCACCTCCACGATCCGCTCGAGGCCGTTCTCGCCCAGCATGCAAGGCACACCGAGATACAGGTCGTGGAAGCCGTACTCTCCCTGCAGCCACGCGGCGCAGGGGAGGATGCGGCGCTTGTCCTTCACGATCGCCTCCGCCATCTGGACGGACGCCGCGGCCGGGGCGTAGTAGGCGCTCCCGGTCTTGAGGTACGAGACGATCTCTCCCCCGCCCTTCCTCGTACGCTCGACGAGCGCGTCGATGCGATCCTGGGCGAGGAGCTGGGTGAGGGGGATCCCGCTCACCGACGTATAGCTCGCCAGAGGCACCATGGTGTCGCCGTGTCCGCCGAGCACGAGCGCCTGGATGTCCTCGATCGAGACATCGAGCTCGAGTGCGATGAAGGAGCGGTACCGCGCGGTGTCGAGCACGCCCGCCATCCCGATCACCCGCTCGCGCGGGAATCCGGACGTCTCGAGCGCGACCTGCGCCATCACGTCCAGCGGATTCGTGACCATGATGATGATCGAGTCGGGCGCGACGCGCTTGATCTCGTTCGTGACCGATCGGATGACCCCTGCGTTCGTCTTGAGCAGGTCGTCTCGGCTCATCCCCGGCTTGCGGGCGATTCCGGCGGTGACGATGAAGATCTCCGAGCCTTCGCACGACTCGTAGTCGTTCGCGCCGTAGACCCGCGCGTCGAAGCCCTCGATGGGCGCGCTCTCCCACTGGTCGAGGCCCTTGCCCTGGGGGATCCCCTCGGCGATGTCGACGAGGACGACCTCTCGGGCCAGCTCCTTCTGGGACAGCAGCTGCGAGCACGTCGCTCCGACGTGCCCGGCACCGACGACGGTGATCTTCTTCGCGCTCATGAAAAGCCTTCGCTCCGCGGCAGATTTTCCTGAATGGCCGCCGGAGTATAACGAGGCTCGGAGGGAGGTCTACCCGCCGGTCTGCGAGAGCGCCACGAGGCCTCCGGAACCGGCGGCGCTGCCCTGGATCAGGTAGTGCCGCTCGGGCTTCACGCGCAGCGTTTCGGCGATGAGGGGCACCAGATCCTCGCCCGCCCGGAGCGGGTCGCGCAGGTTCGTCTGGAGCGCCCCGAAGAGGCAGGGGCGGAGCTGGCCGTCGGCGGTCAGACGCATCCGATTGCATCGATCGCAGTAGTTGTGACTCATCGGGGTGATCACGCCGATCGTCCCGGGGGCACCGGGGAAGCGATGGTAGCGCGCCGGCCCGTTCCCGAACGGGCCGGCGACGGGCTCGAGCGCCTCGATCCGCTCGATCCGCCGCAGCGCCTCGGTGCACGAGACGAACTGCTCGGCGCTCAGCTCGAGGTTCGCCCCGGTGGGCATCATCTCGATGAAGCGCACGTGCCACGGACGTTCGCGGGTGATCTCGGCGAACTCCTCGATCTCGTCGTCGTTCCGGCCCCGGATGAGGACGACGTTGATCTTGATCGGCGAGAAGCCCGCCTCCTCCGCGGCGGCGAGGCCCTCCATGATCTTCGGGTAGGAGCCCGGCCGACGGGCGATCTCGTCGACACGATCGGGGCGCAGCGAGTCGAGCGAGACGTTCAGCCTCTGCACGCCGGCCGAGCGCAGCTCGTCGGCGAGGTCGGCCAGGAGCACCGCGTTCGTGGACAGGGAGAGATCCTCGATCTCGGGCACCCACGCGATCTGCCGCACCAGGTCCGGGAGGTCGCGGCGCACGAGCGGCTCGCCCCCCGTGATGCGCACACGGCGCAAGCCGATGCCCGCCATGACGCGCACGATCCGCGCGATCTCCTCGTACGTCAGCAGCTCCTGACGCTTGAGCCAGGGGAGGCCCTCCATCGGCATGCAGTACACGCAGCGCAGGTTGCACTTATCCGTGACCGAGATCCGGAGGTACTCGACGCGCCGTCCGAACTGATCGATCACGAGACCCCCTCGACCTTCGGCGCGCGCCCGGTACCCGGAGGCCGAGTACCCGCTACCCACTCGGCGTCGCCGTCCGTGTACCGCTCCTTCTTCCACACGGGAAGGCGCTTCTTGATCTCCTCGATCACATAGCGGGAAGCGTCGAACGACTCGGCACGGTGTGGACTGGACACGGCGATCGCGACCGACACCTCGCCGATCTCGAGCTCCCCGGTACGGTGCACCACGGCCAGCCGGTCCGTTCCGAGCCGCTCGGCCGCCCCGCGGGCGATGGCGGCGAGTACGCCGTCCGCCATCTCCCGGTAGGCATCGTAGCGCATCCCCCCGACGGGCCGCCCGTCGGCATGGTCCCGCACGACCCCGAGGAACAGCACCGTCGCGCCGTCCTCCGGATGACCGACGTGGGCCAGAACGGAAGCGGGGTCGATCGCGTCCGGCACGACGGCGGAGTACACCAAGCGCTCAGCCTCCGGCGACCGGTGGAATGAACGCCACCTCGTCGTCCGAGCCGAGCGGCTCGTCGAGGAAGGCGTACGTCCGGTTGACCGCGACGGCGGGCTCGACCGGGAGGCCGTCGAACGGCGCCCCGCGCCCCCGCAGCTCCCGCACGAGGTCGGCGACGGTCGCCCCTTCGTCGAGCTCGACGGCGAGCGAAGGCGCGCCCACGAGGTCGCGGTAGGCGGCGAAGAAGAGCGCGTGCACGGAGAAGGTCATACGTCATCGACCCCGAGCAGCCACTCCGCGTTCCCCGGCAGTCCTACACCCGGGGGTGCGCCCGGGGGCAGACGATCGTGCTCTCCCCCGCGCCTCAGGGCCCGGATGCGACGGCCCATCTCCTCGCGGAACATCTGGAGCCGGAGCACTTTGGCGGCCGGGAGCACCTCGAGGAGCGCCTCCTGCTCCTCGGCGAAGAGTTCGGCCTCCGTGCGCCGGAGCTCCACGATGCGAGCCAGAAGCGCGTCGGCCTCCTCGTCGTCGGTGCCGCCTTCGAGCAGGAGTGCCTCCACGCGGCGGCGGGCAGCGAGCTCCGAGCGACGCAGCTCACGCCGGTTCTCCTCGAAGCCGCGCACCACCTCGGTGAGCCGCCTGCTTTCCTCCTCCGAGAGCTGGAGGCGTGCCGCCATGACACGCTGCATCTGCAGACGGATGCGCTCCTCCATATCCCCCCGGTCCCGCCCGCTCCCGCGATCCTGCGCTGGTCGCA
>JANQME010000089.1 GCA_028280205.1 Longimicrobiales bacterium | reverse complement strand
GGAAGCCGTCGGGGGCGCTCGGGTTGGTGAAGAACAGGTCGGTCCAACCGTCCTGGTCGTAGTCGAAGGCGGCGGCCGCCGCGCCCGCGAGAGGGGCCTTGCCGGTCTGCGTGCGGACGTCTCCCAACCCGACCTCGTCGGTGACGTCGCGGAACGGCTTGGAGCCGCGGTCGGAGACCCAGAAGTCGTCCGAGGAAGAGGCGAGGACGCCGCCCGTGTCGGCCACCTCCAGCTCGACGCGATAGCGTCCTTCCTGGATCGGCTGCGGGACGGGGGCTTCGTCCAGCGCGAACGAGAAGCGCATCCCCACGGGGTCGACGGGCGAGGTGAACGAAGGATCGCCCGGCGCCAGCAGGTAGTTCACCGTGTCGACACCCGGACCGCCCATGGGCAGGGTGACGGTGGAGAGGTCGGGCAGCGTGAGGGTGCCCGTGAGGTCCACGTCGTAGGGCGTGGCGGGCGTCGTGTTGAACAGGTCGACGTAGAGCTCGATCCGACCCGCGGCGCTCGACACGTCGAGCACGTCGACCGAGCGTTGCGCCGGGTGGGTGAAGAGCACCACGTCGGAGATCGCGTTGGGGCTCGGGGCGAAGGTGATCGCCAGGCTCGCGCTGGGGGTGCCGAAGACGTCGCCCTCCACGTAGACGTCGACGAAGTTGGGGCCGGCGTCGAGCCAGCGCGCGCGGCCCTCGAAGGTGCCGACTCCCGACAGCGCGTCCCAGTCGACCGGGTAGCTCCATCCGAGCACGCTCTCGTCGTAGGCGAACTCGCTGTTCACCGGCGGGCTGGAGGTGCCGTCGGAGTAGCGCGTGCGGACGAAGACCTCGAACACCGTCTGCGGCCCGGGGGACCCGATCACCGAGCCGGCGATGTCGACCGTCGGAGTGGACAGGACCGAGCCGGGAGAGGGGCTCGTCACGGCGACGAAGGGACTGCCGCCGCTCGCGGCGAGGGGAGCGCCGAGGCCGAACGCCACCGCGGCGGCGCGCAGACGATGCAGCAGAGGGGAGAGCGCCGACCGAGAGAGCCGCTCGTGCATGCGAGGAGGGGGGGCGAGGACCGCGGCGAGTGGATGGGGCGAGCACGGGCTCGGCCACCTGGATTGTATCCCGACAGGCCCTCCCCGGGGCCGTCGGATGACCCGGAAGGGGCGCTGTCCCACCCACGCTCTCGCCGGGTTTCAGGGACTCACGAGGATCGCCGTTGGCCTCTGAGAACAAAGTACTTACCGCCTGTGTATCAAAAAGGGGGATCCTCTCGCCCCGGCACTCTCGTCCAAGGCATCATGCCTAGCGGCGGACCCCCCCGGCCCGTCGCACCCCCTCATGCTTTCCCGGCTCCTGCCCATCGTCGCAGGCCTGGGTGGTTTCGTAGCCATCGGGGCCAGCCTGCACCACCGCTCTTCCGCGACCGTCACCGTCGCCGCCGAAGAGCGCGCGAACGACGTCGCTCGCCGGAGTGCCGAGTTGAGGAGCCCCGTGGATGTGGGCCGGGAGGAGCCGAGCGCGCGGACGATCACCGTTCCGGCCCAAGCGATCGCTCTTCCGGGAGTCGCGGACGAGTCGCTCCCGGGCGAGGGGACCCCCGCTGACGACGAGTCCGCCGGCGAGGAGACGAGCCCCGAGGCCTACACCGCGCGCTCCTACTACCACCTTCGGTTCGAGAACGTGAAGACGGCGCCCGTCGGCCTGATGCGGCCGGCCCTCTCCGAGGCCCTCTGCGCGCGCCACCCGGAAGCGTGTGCGGTGTTCGCGAGTGCGGGCGACGAGACGCTCGTGTCCGAGCTGCTCGACCCGCCGACGGAGGAGCAGCTCGCGCGGCTCGAGACGGAAGCGGCCGCGGAGATCTTCGGGCGCATGGAAGCGCTGTCCGACGCCTTCGACGAAGTCGATCGGTACTGGCAGGAGGTCTGGGGCACCAGCGGGCCCGGCAACGTCGAGGACGTCGAGACATGGCTCGGCACCGAGCACCGCGCGCGCATGAGCGAGCTCGTCGCGGACCCGGACGGCTGGATGCAGGCCGTGCGCGCCTTCGGGACGACGACGGTGGAGGACTACGACGCCGGGCTTCGAACGGAACACGAGGCGGCCATGCTCGAGATCCTCTGGGAGGAGCGCTGCCGTCTCGAAGAACAACTGGTCGGGTTGGCTCCCGACCTCGCCATCTGGTTTCACCTCTCGCGGTCGGCGACCACCCACATCTGGGACGGCACCTACTGGATTCCGCCGGACGAAGAGGTTCAGTTTCTCTTTCCCTTTCCCGTGCACCTCGATTCGTGAGGACTCTCTCCATGCGCAAACGCGTACTGACTCTGCTCTCCGCCATCACTCTCGGCGCCGTGGTCTGGACCGGCGCCGGCGTGCCGTTCCCCAGTACCTGGAAGACGCCCAAGCTCGGCAACTGGACCATCCTGGTCTGGGGCATCGAAGCCGAGCCGACGGGCGGCAACGGCGCCGACGTGACCTTCATCCGCGCCATCAACGGCAAGGAGAAGCCCTCCTTCGGCACGACCGACGTCACCGGCGAGAAGCTGATGACGGCGGCCGAGGTCAAGATGGGCCCGAAGTGGCGCGTGCGCGTCGACAACGGCCGCTCCGAGTACCGCCGCGTCGAGTGGCCCCGCGACAAATGGCTGCGCGCCTTCATCGTCAGCTCGACGACGGCTCCGGGCGGCAGCGGCGGCGGCGGCTGATCCGAGAAGGGTGCCCCTGCCGGGAGGGCACCCGGACCCGACGGGCCTGTGCGGAAGCGCCGGGAGCTTTCGCGCTGGTCCTTTCGTATGCGGACCGAGCGCTGGCACGCCCGCCAGGATTCGAACCTGGGACCTGTCGATTAGAAGTCGACTGCTCTATCCAGCTGAGCTACGGGCGCTCGCGCGCTCAGGCTAGCGGGCTCGGGGGAGCGGAGCCAGCCCGGGGGGTGGTCGGGGAGATGGGACTCGAACCCACGACTCGTAGCACCCAAAGCTACGCCTCTACCAACTGAGGTACTCCCCGGTACGGGCCAGCCTACCCCAGCCGGGTCCGGCAGGCGAAAACTGCCCGCACGGACGTGCTCGCCCGGTCGGCGACGGCTCGCTACCCTTGGCCCGCGCCGTTCGATGACGGCGCGATGGAGCAAAGGTGATGAAGGTTCTGGTGGTGGGTGGCGGCGGGCGCGAGCACGCGCTGGCCTGGAAGATCGCAGCGTCCCCTCGGGTCGAGGAGGTGCTGTGCGCGCCCGGCAATCCGGGGACGGCGCGCGTCGACGGAGTGCGCAACGTGGAGGTCGCGGCGGGCGACGTCGACGGCCTGGTCGCGCTCGCGAGCCGCGAAGGCGTCGGCCTCGCCGTGATCGGTCCCGAAGACCCGCTCGTCGCCGGTCTCGCGGATCGGCTGCGCGCCGCGGAGGTGCTCGTGTTCGGTCCCGGCGCGGACGGTGCGAAGCTCGAGGGGTCCAAGCTCTTCACGAAGGAGCTCCTGACGCGCCACCGCATCCCGACCGCGACCTGGCGGCGGTTCGATCGCGCCGGCGCTGCGAAGGCCTACCTGGAGAGCTGCACGACCTGGCCGCAGGTGGTGAAGGCCGACGGACTCGCGGCGGGCAAGGGAGTCAGCGTCTGCGCGGACCTGGCCGAGGCCAGTGCGGTGGTCGATCGCCTGATGGAGGAGAAGGTGCTCGGGGAGGCCGGCTGCCAGGTCGTCATCGAGGAGTGTCTCGTGGGTCGCGAAGTGAGCGTGCACGCGATCACCGACGGCCAGGCGCTCCTGATCCTGGATCCGGTGGAGGACCACAAGCAGGTGGGGGAGGGAGACACCGGTCCGAACACCGGCGGCATGGGCGTGGTCTCGCCCGCCGTGTTCCTCACCAAGCGCCTCATGCGCCAGGTCGAGCAACGCGTCCTGCTCCCGACGCTGCACGCGCTGCGCGTCGAGGGCATCGACTACCGCGGGCTCCTGTACGCCGGCCTGATGATGACCGAGTCGGGGCCGCAGGTGATCGAGTACAACTGCCGCTTCGGTGATCCCGAGACCCAGGCCATCGTGCGGCGCATGAAGTCGGACCTGGTCCCGTACCTGGTCGCGGCGGCGG
>JANQME010000452.1 GCA_028280205.1 Longimicrobiales bacterium | reverse complement strand
GTCGACCGCGGCCGTGCCTCCGATCTTTCCCGACCGGACACCGGAGGCCGCGCCTTCCGACTCCGGCGCGGTGGAGCCGGCCCCCGCCGCTTCCGGGCGCACGACCCCGACCGTACCGGGCGTCGATCTGGACACGGTCCGCGCCGGTCGCTTCGACCAGGGGAAGATGTGGACGTTCGAGTTCCCGCCCCGCGACTGGCTCGAGGAAGCGTACGGTCTGACGCCGGACGACGCGTGGTTCGAGAAGGCCCGACTCGGGGCGCTCCGGATTCCGAGCTGCTCGGCGTCGTTCGTGTCACCGCACGGCCTGGTGCTCACGAACCACCACTGCGCGCGCAGCTTCGTCACGCAGCTCTCCGCGGACGGCGAGTCGCTGCTCGACGAGGGGATCGTCGCGACGGACCTCGCGGACGAGCGACCGGTGGAGGACTTCGAGGCCGACCAGCTCGTCGAGATCGTCGACGTGACCGACGAGGTCGACGCCGCCCTCGACACCGTGCCCGCCGAAGACCGTGCGGGGCGTCGGGCGGAGCTGCTCGACGAGATCGAGGCACGCGTCCTGGCCGACCACGGCGGGGAAGCTTCCGGCCACGTGGTCGAGATGGTCTCGCTCTACGACGGGGGGAGGACCTCAGCCTACGTCTTCCGGCGCTACACGAACGCGAAGCTGGTCATGGCGCCCGAGCTGCAGATCGGCTTCTTCGGCGGCGACGCGGACAACTTCACCTACCCGCGCTACAACCTCGACTTCGCCTTCTTCCGCCTCTACGACGACGAGGACCGGCCGCTCGCCACCGAGTCCCACTTCACCGTGGACCGCGACGGACCGAACGAGGGCGATCCGGTCTTCATCGTCGGGAATCCCGGCTCGACGAACCGGCTGCAGACCGTGGCCGAGCTCGAGTTCCGGCGGGACGTGAGCGACCGGGGCGTCCTCGCGCTGCTGCGTTCGCGCATGGAGGTTCTGTCGGGCTACCTGGAGCGGCACCCCGACGCCGCCGGGGCCGCCGAGCTGCGCGACGTCTACTTCTCGCTCGCCAACTCGCTCAAGGCGTACGAGGGGCAGATGGCGGGCCTGCAGGATCCGGTCATCCTGGCGCGGCGGAGTCACACGGAGCGAACGTTCCGGGAGGCCGTCGAGGCCGATTCGGCGCTCTCTGCCCGCTACGGAGGGCTCGTCGAGCGGATGGCGGCCGTGCAGGAGCGCAAGCGGGAGCAGGCGCCGGGCTTCGGCGCGTTCCTGGCGATGACGAGTCCGACCCTCGCGTCTGCCACGCTGCACCGCGCCCTCCTCGCGTTCCAGATCCTGAGCGCACGCCAGAGCGGCGCTCCCGCCGATGCGGTCGAAGGGCTGTTCGAGAGCCTGCGCGCCGTGCCGGAGCAGATGGCGGAGCTGGACCGGGCGCTCCTGGAAGCACGCTTCCACGACTTCATCGCGTTCTACGGCGAGGATTCGCGGCTGGTGACCACCGTGCTCGGAGGTGCCACGCCCGCGGAGCGGGCGGCGGCGGTGCTCGCGGGCTCGGTGCTGGCGGATTCGGCCTCCGCCGTCACCGGCGTCGAGGACGGCTCCGTCTCGCTCTCGGACCCCGCGCTGGGAATCGTGCGCTCGTACCTCCCGGACTTCGTCGCCTTCCAGGGCGTCGTGAGCGACGCGCTCGGGGAGGAGGAGGCGCTCGCGGCCGAGCTGGGTCGGGCCCGCTTCGAGGTGTACGACACGGACGTGCCACCCGATGCGACCTTCTCGCTCCGCCTCGCCGACGGTCGGATCGAGGGGTACGCCTACAACGGGACGCGCGCCCCGCCGTTCACCACGCTGTACGGCCTCTACGATCGACACTTCTCGCATGCGGGCGAGGACGATTGGGCGCTTCCCCTCCGGTGGCTCGAGGCGCTCGACGCACTCGACCTGAGCACGCCGATCAACTTCGTCTCGACGGTCGACATCATCGGCGGCAACTCGGGGTCCCCCGTCCTGGACGCCGAGCTCGAGCTCGTGGGCGTCGTCTTCGACGGCAACATCGAGAGCCTCCCCGGCGAGTACATCTACCTGCCGGAGCGCAATCGATCGGTCACCGTCGACGTGCGCGCGATCCTGGAGGTGCTCGACGTGGTGTACGACATGGATCGGCTCGTGCTCGAGCTCACGACCGGGACGCTCGTGGAGACCGAGGCAGAGGCGGACGGGCGTTGACGAAGAATCGGGTGTTTCCGTCCGTACTCGTGTACAGTGGATAGAGAACCGAGTCCTTCGTACCGGAGGTGAGACAATGGCGGGCTCCGTTTCGAACAGCTTCGCCCTGATGAAGTCGAGCTGGAACGTCCTGAAGCTCGACAAGGAGCTCATGGTCTTCCCGGTCATGTCCGGGATCGCCTGCACGCTCGTCATGGCGAGCTTCGTCGCACCGCTCGCGCTGAGCGGAGGGTGGACCGTCTTCGAGCAGGGCGGCGGCGACTACTTCGCGATGTCGGTGATGTTCGCGTTCTACGTCGTGCAGTACACCGTGATTTTCTTCTTCAACGCGGCGCTCGTCGGGGCGGCGCTCATCCGCCTGGATGGGGGTGACCCGACCGTGAGCGACGGGCTCGCCATCGCGTCGAAGCGGATGGGCTCGATCCTCGGCTACGCGGTGATGTCCGCCACGGTCGGGATGGTCCTGAACATGATTTCCGAGCGGGGTGGGATCTTCGCGAAGGTCGCGTCGATGTTCGCGGGGATGGCCTGGACGCTCGCCACCTACCTCGCCGTGCCGGTGCTCGTGACGAAGGACATCGGACCGATCGACGCCGTGAAGGAGAGCGCCGCGATCTTCAAGCGGACGTGGGGCGAGCAGGTCGCGGGGAACTTCGGCCTCACGTGGGCGATGCTCTTCAGCTTCCTCGGCTGGACCGTGGTCTCGGTCGCGCTCATGGTCGCGAGCGGAGCGCTCGGCCCGGTCGGGGTGATCCCGGCACTGCTGGTCGCCATCTCCGGGTACGTCTTCCTGGCGCTCCTCGGATCCGCCCTCGGCGGGATCTACACGGCGGCGCTGTACCGCTACGCGATGACGGGCGACACGGGCGTGTTCGACGCGCAGATCGTCGGAAACGCGTTCCGGAGGAAGTGACCTTCAGACCCGTGACGATGCGGTAACGGGCGGGGGCTCCGCTCGGTTGCAGAGCCCCGAACGCCCGCCTACAATCGGGATCCCCTCGGGACGAGACGCCGGCGCGTCCGACGTCTCACGGGACCAGTCAGGGGCCCGCGCTCGTTCGAAACGGAACGGTCGCGGGCCCCGCTTCATCGCAGGTGGAGGATTCCTGATGGCGGCGGGCAAGGAGTACACGACGGACCGGATCCGCAACGTCGCGGTTCTGGGCCATGGAGGCTCGGGGAAGACGGCGCTGATCGAGGCGCTCTGTCACGTCTCCGGCACGTCGAAACGGCTTGGAAGCCCGGACGACGGCACGGCGCTCACCATGCACACGCCGGAGGAGCACGCGCACGAGATCTCCATCCAGCTCACGCCGGCGTACGCCGAGCACATGGGCACGAAGATCAATCTCCTCGACACGCCGGGCTACCTGGACTTCACGGGAGACGCGCTCGCCGCAGTGCGGGTCGCCGACGCGGCGATCATCGTCGTCAGCGCCACCTCGGGCGTCGAAGTGGGGACCGAACGGGTCTGGCGATACTGTGAGAAGCGCGGCATTCCCAGGATCTTCTTCGTGTCCATGATGGACAGGGAGCACGCCGACTTCGAAGGCGTCTTCCGTCAAATCAAGAAGCGGCTCACGGCGCAGGCGCTGCCCGTCGAGATACCCGTGGGAGAGGGCGACGACTTCCACGGGATCATCAACCTCTTCAGCGAGAAGACCCACCTGTTCAAGGAGGGGACGAAGAAGGGGGAGTACGAGGAGACCGGCATCCCGGAGGAGCTGAAGGACAAAGAGGCGCGCTGGGAGACGGAGCTCCAGGAGACGCTCGCCACCACGGACGAGAAACTCCTGGAGACCTACCTGGAAGGCGGTGCGATCTCGCGGGAAGAGGCGATCGAGGCGATGGCGCTCGGCATGTCCACGAACGAGGTCTTCCCGGTCTTCTGCGGCTCGGCAACGAAGACGTACGGGGTCCGGGCGCTGCTCAAGAAGCTGGTCGAGCTGTGCCCGAGCCCGGCCGAGACCCGGCCCGAGGTCGCGGACGGGACCGAGTACGTGGCCGACGACGACGGCCCCCTGGCCGCGCTCGTCTTCAAGACGGTCGCGGAGCCGCACGTCGGCGAGCTCTCCTTCTTCCGGATCTTCTCCGGATCGGTCTCGAACGGTGCGGAGGTATGGAACGCCTCGAACGGGCAGACGGAGAAGCTCAACCACCTCTCGGTTCCGATGGGCCGGGAGCGCCTCGAGGTGCCGACGCTGCACGCGGGCGACATCGGCGTGGTCGCGAAGCTCAAGCACACGCACACGAACGACACGCTCTGCCCCGAGGGGCAGCGGATCGCGCTGGAGAAGATCTCCTTTCCGCGGGCGGACATCGCGATCGCGATCAGGGGCGCCACCCGGAACGACGAGGACAAGCTGGGCGAGGTGCTTCCGAAGCTGCACGAGGAGGACCCGACCTTCTCGGCCGCCTTCAACCCGGAGCTGCACCAGACGATCGCGCGCGGGGTCGGCGAGCTCCACCTCGACGTGCAGTTCGAGCGCATGGAGCGGAAGTACGGCGTGAGGATCGAGACCGAGCAGCCGCGCATCGCGTACCGCGAGACGATCACGAAGCCGGCCGAGGGGCAGGGCCGCCACAAGAAGCAGTCGGGCGGCCGGGGGCAGTTCGGCGACTGCTGGATCCGGCTGCGCCCTCAACCGCGCGGGTCCGGCTACGAGTTCGTGGACGCGATCAAGGGGGGCGTGATCCCGGGGAAGTACGTGCCGTCCGTCGACAAGGGGATCCGGGAGGCCGCAGAGCGTGGCGTCGTGGCGGGCTTTCCGCTCGTCGACTTCGCCGCGGAGTGCTACGACGGGTCGTACCACTCGGTGGACTCCTCGGACATCGCCTTCAAGCTGGCGGGCTCGATGGCCTTCCGCTCCGTGGCCGAGAAGTGCCGCCCGATTCTCCTCGAGCCCGTGGTCGAGGTCGCCGTGGTCACACCGGACGAGTACGTGGGCGACATCATGGGCGACCTCACGTCCCGCCGCGGGAAGGTCCAGGGGATGGAGCCGGAGGACGGACGGACCACCGTGCGCGCCGTCGTTCCCGAGTCGGAGCTGTACAAGTATGCGGCTACGCTGCGGTCGATCACGCACGGTCGCGCGCACCACACACGGACCTCGGCGGGGTACCAACCCGCGCCCGAGCACATCGCCCAGAAGGTGAGAGCCGAGACCGAAGAGGCCGCGGCGCACCACTAGGGAAGCACCGCCGGTTTCAGGCCCCGACCAGCGCCCATTCAGGGACGACCCACCCTATGAAGACGATCGCCGTACTCGGCGGCGGGAACCTCGGTCGGGCCTTGGCGCTCGGCTGGGTTGCGGCCGACCTGCTTCCCGCCCACCAGATCCATCTCACCCGGCGGCAGGAAGAGAAGCTCTCCGATCTCGCCGAGGCAGGCTTCCGCGTCGGCTCCGACAACCGCTCCGCCGTCGAGGCGGCCGAGCTGGTCGTCCTGGCGGTCCAGCCTCAGCAGCTCGACGACCTCATGGCGGAGGTCGCCGCGCACCTGGACGCAGGACGGCACAGGGTCGTGTCTGTGGTGTCGGGTGCGTCGATCGCGCGTTTGCGCGAGGCGCTCGGGGCCGTCCCGATCGTGCGCGCCATGCCGAACACGGCGGTGTCGCTCGGTGAATCCATGACGTGTCTGTGCGCGGAGGAGGGAGTTGACGACGGACCCGGCTCTCCGCTCGCGGAGGCGGTGGCCCTCTTCGACGCGGTCGGGAAGACGCTCGTCATCCGCGAGGAGATGATGGTACCCGCCACGGCCCTGTGCGCGTGCGGCGTCGCCTTCTTCCTGCGCTGTATTCGCGCCGCCTCGCAGGGCGGGATCGAGATCGGATTCCACCCCGAGGAGGCTCTCCTTCTCGCGGGTCAGACCGCGCGGGGCGCCGCGGCGCTCTCCCTGAAGCGCGACACGCACCCGGAGGGGGAGATCGACCGGGTCACCACGCCGCGGGGCTGCACGATCGCGGGTCTGAACGAGATGGAGCACCAGGGTCTGAGCTCGGCGCTCATCAAGGGACTGATCGCGAGCGCGCGGGCCGCAGAGGGGCTGTACCGCGACTGACGGTCACCGCCGGCGCGTGCGTCCACGCGACGGGTAGAAAGCGATACCGCAGAACGATTTGGGCGCGTCGCCCGCCGGCGTTCCCATCTGGGAAAGGTTCCCTAGATTCCGGGGCGCCCGAAGAGACGGTGCGGACGGGGACGGGACGCGCCCCGGTCGGCTGGCCGCCGATCGGGAGAACGATCGAGAGTCGAAAACTCCGCTCGGGAGCCGTAATGAGCCGCGTGGCCACACTCTATCGGAGCACCGTCGGGAAGAAGGTTCTGATGGCGGTTTCGGGAGCCGTGCTGTTCGGGTTCGTCTTCGTCCACATGGTCGGGAATCTGAAGATGCTCTTCCCGCCCGACGCCGCCGGGCACTACGCCATGGACGTGTACGCCGAGTATCTGCGCGACTTCGGCTACCCGCTCGTGCCGCACGCGGGCGTGCTCTGGATCGCCCGCTTCGTGCTCCTCGTGGCCGTCGGGATCCACATCGTGTCGGCGGTGCAGCTCGCACGCCTCAGCCGGGCCGCCCGGCCCAGAGGCTACGCGAAAGAGAAGAGTCTCTCGCTCTCCTACGCCTCACGCACGATGCGCTGGGGCGGCGTGATTCTGCTCCTCTTCATCGTCTACCACATCCTCCACTTCACGACCGGGCAGGCGCACAGCTCGTTCGTGGCGGGAGCGGTGCACCGCAACTACGTGGTGGCCTTCCAGAGCCCGATCGTCTACGGCGTCTACTTCGTGGCGCAGCTCGCGCTCTGCTTCCACCTCTACCACGGAGTGTGGAGCTTCTTCCAGACGCTCGGTCTGAGTCACCCCAAGTACAATCATCTGCGTCGGCCGTTCGCCGTGGGCTTCGCGCTCGTGGTCTTCGTCGGCTTCCTCACGCCGCCCACGCTCGTGCTGGTCGGCGTCGTCTCCTGACGCGACCCGCAAAGGGACCCTTCGATCCGTGGAACTGAACAGCGGCATCCCGTCCGGACCGATCGCCGAGAAGTGGGACAACCACCGCTTCGACATGAAGCTGGTAAACCCGGCGAACAAGCGGAAATACGACGTGATCATCGTCGGCACGGGGCTGGCCGGGGCATCTGCCGCGGCCACCATGGGCGAACTCGGCTACAACGTGAAGGTCTTCACCTACCACGACTCGCCGCGCCGCGCCCACTCGATCGCCGCGCAGGGCGGCATCAACGCCGCCAAGAACTATCAGAACGACGGCGACTCGATCTTCCGGCTCTTCTACGACACGGTGAAGGGGGGCGACTTCCGCTCCCGCGAGGCCAACGTGTACCGGCTCGCGCAGATCAGCCTGAACATCATCGACCAGGCCGTCGCGCAGGGCGTTCCGTTCGCCCGCGAGTACGGAGGGCTGCTGGCCAACCGCTCCTTCGGCGGCGCACAGGTCTCGCGGACCTTCTACGCTCGAGGCCAGACGGGCCAACAGCTCCTGCTCGGGGCCTACCAAGCGCTCGAGTGCCAGATCCGAGCGGGCACGGTGGAGATCTCCACACGCCACGAGATGATGGACGTCGTGGTCGTGGACGGCGTGGCCCGCGGCATCGTGACCCGTGACCTCGTCTCCGGGGGCATCGAGTCCTTCACGGCGGACGCGGTCGTGCTCGCGACCGGCGGCTACTCGAACGTCTTCTTCCTCTCGACGAACGCGAAGCACTGCAACGTGACCGCGGCGTGGCGCGCGCACCGCCGCGGGGCGGGCTTCGCGAACCCGTGCTTCACGCAAATCCACCCGACCTGTATCCCGCCGTCGGGCGACTACCAGTCGAAGCTCACGCTGATGAGTGAGTCTCTGCGCAACGACGGCCGCATCTGGGTTCCGAAGGACGAGGACGAGACAAGGCGGGCGCGAGACATCCCGGAGAGCGAGCGCGACTACTACCTGGAGCGCTTCTACCCATCGTTCGGAAACCTCTCGCCGCGCGACATCGCGTCGCGTCGGGCGAAGCAGATGGTCGACGAGGGACACGGGGTCGGGGAGCGGAAGAACGGCGTCTACCTCGACTTCAAGGACGCGATCGCGCGACTCGGGCGGGACGCCATCAGCGAGCGGTACGGCAACCTCTTCGAGATGTACGAGAAGATCACCGGGGAGAATCCGTACGAGACCCCGATGCGGATCTACCCGGCACCGCACTACACGATGGGCGGCCTCTGGGTCGACTACGATCTCATGACGACCGTCCCGGGCCTCTTCGCGATCGGCGAGGCGAACTTCTCCGATCACGGCGCGAACCGGCTCGGCGCCAGCGCGCTCATGCAGGGGCTGGCCGACGGCTACTTCGTGATCCCGCTCACCATCGGCAACTATCTCGCCCGGGTCACGAAGAGCCGGGTCGGCACCGACCACCCCGCCGTGAAGGACACCGAGGTCGAGGTGCGCGCCCGGCTCGACCGCCTCATGTCCGTGCACGGCAAGCGCACGGTCGACTCCTTCCACATCGAGCTGGGGCGGCTCATGTGGAACGCGTGCGGGATGGAGCGGAGCAAGGAAGGGCTCGAGGATGCGCTGAAGCGGATTCCCGAGCTGCGTGAGGAGTTCTGGCGCGACGTCCGAGTCCCGGGCTCCGCCGCCGATCTGAACCAGTCGCTCGAGAAGGCGGGGCGTGT
The DNA here is from genome assembly GCA_028280205.1 of Longimicrobiales bacterium. Lineage (GTDB taxonomy): Bacteria > Gemmatimonadota > Gemmatimonadetes > Longimicrobiales > Gaopeijiaceae > UBA2589. The sequence goes on along the minus strand of JANQME010000452.1, from coordinate 4,144 downwards.
GGCCGACTTCATGGAGTTCGCCGAGGTCATGTGCCACGACGCGCTGACGAGGGACGAGTCGTGCGGGGCCCACTACCGGATCGAGCACACGACCGACGAGGGTGAGGCGAAGCGCGACGACGAGAACTACGCCTTCGCGTCCGTGTGGGAGTTCAAGGGCGTCGGCGAGTCGCCCGTCCTGCACCGGGAGTCCCTGGAATTCGAGAACGTCGAGCTCTCCACGAGGAGCTACAAGTAAGATGAAGCTGACCCTCCACGTCTGGCGCCAGAGCGGTCCGAACGATGTGGGCAGACACGAGCGTTACGAGGCGGACGACGTCTCGGAGCACATGTCGTTCCTCGAGATGCTCGACGTCGTCAACGAGCGCCTCACGGAACGAGGCGAAGAGCCGATCGCATTCGAGCACGACTGTCGGGAAGGCATCTGCGGCACGTGCGGCATGATGATCAACGGCGTGCCGCACGGCCCGAAGTCGATGACGACCGCGTGTCAGCTTCACATGCGCTCGTTCCGGGACGGCGACGAGATCTGGATCGAGCCGTGGCGTGCGACCGCCTTCCCGGTGCTCAAAGATCTGGTCGTCGACCGGGCCGGCTTCGACCGCATCATCGCGTCGGGCGGCTACGTGACCGTTCGGACCGGGAGCGCGCCGGACGGCAACGCGATGCCCGTTCCGAAGGACGACGCCGACGCGGCCTTCGATGCGGCCACGTGCATCGGGTGCGGCGCGTGCGTCGCCGCGTGCCCCAACGCCTCCGCGATGCTCTTCACCTCGGCGAAGGTCGCGCACCTCGCGGCCCTGCCGCAGGGTCAGACCGAGCGGTGGGACCGGGTGCTGGGCATGGTCGAGACGCACGACGCCGAGGGCTTCGGCAACTGCACGAACCACGGCGCCTGCGAGACCGCGTGCCCCAAGGGCATCAGCATCGACTACATCGCGCAGCTCAACCGGGATCTCATCCGGGCCACACTGAACGCGAAGCCGGTGGGGAACGGGACGCGCGGCTGAGCCGACGTTGCCGCGGCGTTTTATTGAAAGTAGGTTCTCATCATGAGTGCCTTGACACGCCGCAATACGCACCGGCAGGTTCGCGCGCTATGACGAGCGCGGGCGGACCACGTTCCCGGCGACGCGGCAGCGCTCTCGTGGTGCTGCTGTCGCACCTCTTCCTCGTCGGCTTCGTGCCGGCCGGGGAGGCGTTGCACGACCACGAGCATGCGTCGAGCATCGAGTGGCATTCGACGGGGTCTCACGACCACGGGGATGCCCCGGCTTCCGCGTGTGCGCTCCTGTGTGCTCTTACGTCCGTCGCCCCGACGTCGTCTGGAGCGCCGGCCGCGAACGTGGCTTCCACGGTGTTCGCCGAAGCCGAGGTGGTCGTCGACACTCCTCGTTCGGTCCTGCTCCGAAGCGTCCCTCCCGCTCGAGCTCCCCCCCTCTCCTGAGCGGACCCGAAGCGATCTGACGCCGAGCGGCATACACGCTCGCACGAGCAGTCCCTTCACCTGACGACCCACCCGGGTCCAGGACGTCCGCCGGGTACCCACGCAGTCCGATGGCCGTGCGCCCCTGCACGCCGTGACCCATGGAGTTTTGGAGGAACACCAATATGACCCAGGCCGTTGCCGAAGCCGTGCCCGCCGCTTCCGGCCTCGCGAAGCAACCGGTCCTCGAGGCCCGGTCGCTGAGCAAGCGATACGGGGATCAGGAAGCGCTCTCGGAGCTGGAGCTCCGCGTACATCCCGGGGAGATCTACTGCCTGCTGGGTCCCAACGGGGCCGGAAAGACCACGACGATCAACCTCTTCCTCGGCTTCATCGAACCCACGTCGGGAACGGCGCTCGTCGCGGGGCTCGACGTGACCACACATGGCATCGAGACGAAGACGCACCTCGCGTACATCCCCGAGCAGGTCATGCTGTACCGGAATCTCACCGGGCTCGAGAACCTCGAGTACTTCACCGCGCTCGCGGGGAAGCGGCTCGGCTCGGACGAGCTGCGGTCGATCCTCGGCCAGGCGGGGCTCCAGGCGGACGCGGCCGATCGAAGGGTCTCCGGCTACTCGAAGGGAATGCGTCAGAAGGTCGGCATCGCGATCGCGATCGCGAAGGAGGCGGGCGCCCTCCTCCTGGACGAGCCGACGTCGGGGCTCGACCCGAAGGCGTCCAACGAGTTCTCGACGCTGCTCGACGGGCTGCGCGATCGCGGAGTCGCGGTCCTCATGGCGACGCACGACCTGTTCCGCGCCAAGGAGACGGGGACACGCGTCGGGATCATGAGGCAGGGAAGACTCAGCACGGAGATGTCCACGGCCGAGATCGGGCACGCGGACCTGGAGCGGATCTACCTCGAGCACATGCACGACGCCTGACCCCTGGAGAGCGCACCATGATCACACGCATTGCTCGCAAGGAGTTCTCCGACCTTCTCCGGGACGGTCGCTTCCGAATCGGCGCGGTTGTCGTCGGGTTGCTCCTCTTCGTCTCGCTGGGCGCGGGGTGGGTGCACGTACGGGACGCGCGGGCGCAGCTCGAAGCCGCCCAGGCCACGGCCCGGGACCACTGGGACTCCCAGGGTGAGAAGAACCCTCACTCCGCGGCGCACTACGGCATCTATGCGTTCAAGCCGCGGCTGGCACTCTCCTTCGTCGACCAGGGCGTGGACCCGTGGACGGGTACGTCGGTGTGGCTGGAGGCGCATCGCCAGAACGACTTCCTCATGCGTCCCGCGCAGGACGCGACCACGGCCCAGCGCTTCGGCACGCTCACGGCTGCGGGCGTGCTGCAGCACCTCGTGCCGCTCATGATCATCCTCCTCGCCTTCGGGGCGCTCGCGTCCGAACGGGAGCAGGGGACGCTCCGGCAGCTCCTGGCCACCGGAGTGAGCCGCCGGGAGCTGACCGCGGGCAAGGCGCTCGGGATTGCGGCTGCGCTCGGGCTCCTCGTCGTTCCGGCCGCAGTGCTCGGCTCCGCCGCCCTCGTGCTCGGTTCCAACGCCGCGGGCTCGTTCCTGGCGCGCGGCGTCGTGCTGGCGATCGTGTACATCGCCTACTTCGGGGCCTTCGTAGGGCTCTCCCTGGCCGTGTCCGCCCGGGCGCCGTCCGCGCGGACCGCACTCGTAGCCCTGCTCGGGATCTGGGTGTTGAACGGTCTCGTCGCACCCCGGATCGCGGTCGACCTCTCGGCTCGGCTCCACCCGGCGCCGACGGCCTTCGAGTTCGCCCGAACGATTGAAGAGGAGATGGCCACCGGGGTGGACGGGATCGAGCCGCCGGACCGCGAGGCGATCACGAATGCGCTGCTCGAGGAGCACGGGGTCGACCGCGTGGAAGATCTGCCTGTGAACCTGTCGGGCATCACGCTCCAGGCCAGCGAGGTGTTCGGCGACAAGATCTACGACCGCAACTACGGTGCCCTCTGGGACACCTTCGAGCGTCAGAGTCGGGTACACGAGACGCTGGCGCTCGCCGCGCCGCTTCTCGCGGTGCGCGCGCTCTCCATGGGTCTGGCCGGCACCGACGTGGAGCAGCACCGCCACTTCGCGAGCGCGGCCGAGACGTACCGCCGCGACCTCGTGCGCTCGATGAATGAGGATCTGGCGCAGAACTCGCGGACCGGGGAGACGTACTTCGCCGACGAGGAGCTGTGGGAGAGCGTCCCGCCCCTCGAGTACGAAGCGCCTTCCCTCGCCTGGATCCTGGGGAACAGGACGCTCTCCCTGATCGTGCTCGGCCTCTGGGCCGTGGGTGCCGCGATCGCCGCAGTTCGCGGCGCCCGGCGGACCGAGGTGGCCGGATGACCCTCGGAACGGTGGTGCGGCACGAGGCCCGCCTGCTCACGGCGGACCGGGCGTTCGTCGCGGCTCTGGCCCTCTTCGCGGCACTCTTTCTCTACGCGCTCGCCAACGGGGCCGCCTGGGTGGCGCGTCAGGAGCGCACGGTCGAAGCGGTCCGCGCGGCCGAGGCCGAGCGGGGCGCCGCCCTGCAGGCGGAGCTCGAGGAGATCGCCGCCGGCGCGGAGGCGCCACCGAGCTGGCGCGATCCACGTGCACCCAACGTGCTCGGCGGGAACCGCGGAGCGCGCACCGCCGTGCTCGAGCCCGGCCCGCTCGCCTCCCTCTCCGTGGGTCAGAGCGATCTGCTG
>JANQME010000402.1 GCA_028280205.1 Longimicrobiales bacterium | reverse complement strand
GCGGCTTCGATCGACCCCGCCCGTTCGCTCCGGTCGGAGTAGCCCGCGCTCAGCGTCGGTCCGGCGGGGGCCCCGGCCGGCGGGTCCGCAGCCGCTCGAGGCCCTGCGCCAGCGCGCGCATGCGGGGGTCGCGGCGGAGCTCGTCCCATGCCGGATCCGCGCGAACCCGCGACACCCCCGGCTCTCCGCGCTCGAGCGCCTCGACGAGGAGGGCCACAGCCTCGTCGTCGTGGCCGAGGGCCGCGTGCGCGGTGGCCAGCTCCATGAGCGGCACCGGGCGCCCCGCCTGCTCCGCGCTCTCGAGCCGGCCGAGGTGCCACCGCCAGTAGGCGCTCATGCCCGAGCGCGCGACGGAGTCGCGCAGCGAGGCGACCTCTTCGGCGCTCGGGGCCAGCGGCCCGCCGGTCTCGTGCCACGCCGCCGCCGCATCCACGACCCCCCGGGCGTCCCCCAGGGAGGCCCGCGCTCGGGTGAGGAGGAGCCACGCGCCCCCCGACTCCGGGTGCTGATCGACGACCTCCTCGAGCATCCAGGCCGCGTCGGCCACCCGGCCGGCGTCGAGGTAGCGCGCGGCACGGGCGAGCTGCGGTCCGCCGTCCCCGCCTCTGCCCGGCCCGTCGAGTCGCGGATCACGTCGGAGCCGCTCCTCGATCCGCTCGCCCAGCGTGGTCATCGACGCGAGCCAGGCGGTATCCATGGGGCCGATGTCGATCTCCACCGAGTCGACGCCGCCCGGGGTCTGGAAGACGTACACCTGTTTGGCTCGGTCTGCCTCCGTAGCCGGCGCGGGCGCGGTGGGGGCTTCCGGCATCAGCGTCGGCATGCTGCGCTCGATGAGCGAGAGGACCTCGCGCGCCTCCGTGGACGACGAGTCGATCTCCAGGGCCCGGACGGCCTCCTCGTGCGCCTGCTCGATGTCCATCTCGGAAACACGCTCTTCCTCGAGTCCGATCAGGAAGCGCGCCCCGGCCAGCCCGGCCAGCGCCGGGGCGAAGTCCGGCTCTTCCTCGACGGCCCTCCGGAACTGTTCCATCGCGGTCCGATACCCCTCCGGTGTCCCGCTCTCGTAGGCGTACCGGCCTCGGAAGTAGGCGTCCTGCGCCTCCGGATCGACGTCCGCGGCGGCGGTGGAGAGGACGTCGGGGTCGAGCTCGTCGGCCAGCACCTCCACCACGCCCTGGGCGATCTCCGTCTGGAAGGCCAGCACGTCGGCCACCTCCTCGCGGTCCCACTGGAGCGTCTCGATGTGCGAGTCGCTGGGCGCGTGGATGAGCTGGAGCGTGACCCGCGTCCGCTCCGGGGTCCGGGTCACCGAGCCCTCGACGATCACGTCGACGTTCAGCTCCCGTCCGATCGTGGGGATGTCGAGGACCGTGTCCGTGTAGCGCATCACGGTCGTGCGGGACACCACCCGCAGCTCGTCGAGCATGCTCAGCTTGGCGACGAGCTCCTCGTGCATGCTGGCCGCGAAGTATGCCTGGTCGGCGTCGGGTGAGTAGTCGTCGAGGGGGAGCACCGCGATCGAGCGGATGGGCTCGGCCGGATCGTACGCCACGGTCGTGAGCGGCGTCCCGGCCTCGGGGATCTCTGGCGTCGGGCTTGCGCCCTGACGCGCGAGGTACATCCCGAGTCCCCCGGTCGCGGCGATCGTCGCAAGGAGGAGGGCGCCGATCGCCACCCGGTGCGTGAGTGGACCGGAGCGCCCGTCCTCGGTGCGGCGGACGCCGTCCCGGGTCAGGTCGTAGACCCAGGCCAGCACGAGCGACGGGGGGAAGCCGAGCGTGGTCGCGACGACCAGCCACCGGAGGCCCTCGTCCCCGACGCCGAACGCGGGCAGGACGATCTCGGCGAGCTGGAGCACGACGAACGCGCCCGCGGCGTACGCGAGCGCGAAGCGCACGACGCGGCGCCGTCGCGCTTCGGCCAGGAACTCGGCCCACCCGGTCTTCCGATCCGACTCGCTCATACTCCGTGGACCCCGCTGGAAGATGACTCGTTAAGGAAGCTCTACACAGGAAGGGAGCCCCGCGCGCAGGGGTCTCGCGAGACCCGGAGTAGGAACGACGACGAG
>JANQME010000394.1 GCA_028280205.1 Longimicrobiales bacterium | reverse complement strand
AAGCTCGCCCGGCACCCGAAGCAGGCGCACTGGTGGCACGCCACGCTGCGCGTCACCCCGCGCGGGTTCGGCACGCGTACCATCCCCGTCCCCGGCGGCGCCTTCGAGATCGACCTCGACGTGCACGACCTCCGGCTCGTCGTCTCGGACAGCGAGGGACGCCGGGAGGGCTTCGATCTGGCCGGCACCTCGATCGCCGAGGTCTACCGGCGGACGATGGAGACGCTCGACGGGATGGGCCTCGCGACCGAGATCGTCGCCCACCCCTACGACAACCCGCACTCGGAGATCCCCTTCGCCGGGGACGAGACGCACGGAGACTGGGACCCCGACGCGATCCGGCGGTGGTGGCGCTCGATGCTCTTCGTCGACCGGGCGTTCCGGACGTTCGCCGGGCGGTCGTTCATGCGGACGTCGCCGGTCCAGCTCTTCTGGCACTCCTTCGACATCGCGGTGACCCGCTTCACAGGCCGCCGCTCTCCGGCGTTCGGGGAGGGCGGGCGCCGCTCGGACGTCGAGGCGTACTCGCACGAGGTCATCAGCTTCGGATACTGGCCGGGCGATCCGGAGGTGCGCTTCCCGGCCTTCTACAGCTACACGGCCCCGGAACCGGACGGGCTCGCCGATCGGCCGCTCCGGCCGGAGACCGCGTGGTGGCAGGAGCTGCCGGCCTCGCACATGGCGCTGCTCAAGTATGACGACGTGCGCGCCGCAGCCGACCCGTACGGGACGCTGCTCGACTTCATGCGCGCCGCCGAGGAGGCGGGCATGGACGCGCTGGGGCTCGAGCCGGATCCGCCCGTCGAGACGGCTCCACTGTGGGCCGAGCTCGACGAGCGCTTCCCGGCCACCCGAGGGGCGGAGACGACCTGAAGGCCCTGTGCGGTCCGCTTCCGGCTCGGCTGGACCGGTCAGCCGCAGCTCAGGGCCGCCAGCGCGCGTCCCGGCGCGCGACGGCGATGATGGTGAAGACGACGACGTTCACGAGCGGGACCGTAGGCGTGAACTCGCCCGGATGCGCGACGACCGTGATCGCGGCCACCACCATGATGATCGCGACGAGGGTGGCGCCGTACGTCGCGTAGCGCGGCACGAACGACGCGGCGGCCCCGATCATCTCGAGCCCTCCGACCACGAACGAAACGGGGCCCGGATAACCCCACGCCTCGAACATCGAGAGCCACATCTCGGCGGCGAAGAACTTCAGGCCGCCGGCGACGAACATCGCGCCGCCGAAGACGATCGTGATCAGCCAGAGTCCGATCGTGCCCAGCTTCGATCCCGTCCCGTCTTCGCTCACGCTCCGCACTCCCTGGAAGATATGGAAGGGCTGACCCACCCTGCTCGGGTCAGCTGATCGGGCGGCCGAGCGCCTCGCGACCCCCGACGACGGGAAGCGTGATCGACGTGCCCGCAAGATCCACCTGCAGCTCCGTTCCCGGCTCGGGCCAGAGCGTGAACTCGGGGTCGCTCGAGAAGACGAGGAGGCCGATCCGCCGGCCCGCCGGTACGATCTGGTCGTCGGGCTGCAGCTCGAAGGTGATCTCGCGGAACTCGCCGGGCAACAGAGGCGAGCTCTCGCGCAGCGAACCCGCGTTCTGAGGGTCCGCCCAGCCCCGGGTGATGACGTTGTCGGTGATCGCGCCCCCCTCCGTCCAGGGCAGAGCGACCAGCCAGACGGAGAGGTTGGCGGCCGGCGCGTCCGCTGCGACCCGGATCGTCACCGAGGGCACGCCGGAGAGGTGGACGTCGCGGGTGAGCTCCGGTGTCGCGAACAGCAGACGGTGCCCGGACGAAGGGGCCGAGGCGTGCGCCGCGCCGTCGAGTGAGACATCGTCCGCCAGGCCCTGGATCCCAGCCTCGGCGTCCCGCTCGGTCGCGAGCGTGCCCACCGCGTTCCCGTCGCCGCCCGGATACAGGACGACCGGCTCGGAGCGAGGGTGGGGATAGTCCTCGTACGGCGTCGGCTCCGACGCGCCGACACGCACGATCCACGCCCGCGCGTCGTCTTCCACGCCGTTATCCACGTCCCAGAGCCAGCGCGTGAACCAACGGTTCATGAGCTCCAGGGGCGGCGGTCCGCCATGGCCGCCCTGGTGGTAGTAGACCTGCACGGGTACCCCGCGCGCCTCGAGCGCCTCCGCGATCCGGTAGCTGTGCTCCGGCATCACGTTCCAGTCGTTGAATGCGTGCGCCACGAGCGTGGCGGCGCGCACGCCGTCGATCGCGTTGAGGTAGTCGCGGCCGGCCCAGAAGTCGTTGTAGTCGCCGGTCAGCCGGTCCTGACCCGCGGCCATCTTCCCGTCGCGGTACGTCGCGTCGCAGTACGGGCGACGGCCCGGGTCGCCGGAGTTGATGAAGTCGTACAGCACGTCGACGTCCTCGCCGAGGTACCCGCCGGGAGAGCGAACCAGCCCGTTCGAGCGGTAGTAGTGGTAGTACGACGTATTCGGAGCGATGGGGATGGTCGCCTCCAGGCCGTCCACGCCCGTCGTGGCGGCCGCGAGCGGTAGCGTCCCGTTGTACGACGTTCCGGTCATTCCGACCCGACCCGTCGACCAGTACGCGACCACCTCCTCACCCCCATTCGGCGCAGTGAATCCGCGAGCTCGGCCGTTCAGCCAGTCGACGACCGCCTTCGGCGCGAGCGACTCGTTGCGCCCTCCGACGGTCGGGCACCCCTGCGAGAGCCCCGTACCGGGCGACGCCGAGTGGACCACGGCGAAGCCCCGGGGCAGCCAGGTGGAGACGTGCGAGCGGGACATCACCGGACGGCGGCTCTGCTGCGCGATCGACGGCATCTCGGCCCGCGGCGGCGGGGTCTCACCGATCTCGTGCCGCACGTTCCAGAAGTACTCGGACTGCACGGAGCCCACGCCGGAGTAGTACGGCGAGCTCTCGTAGATCACGGGGACCCGCAGATCCTCGGAATCGGTCTGGGCCGGCCGGGTCACGTCGACGTGCATGCGGTCGAGACGCCCGTCGCCGTCCGAGTCGAACTCCGTCTCCACCCAGAGGTCGTGCTGGATCCAGCTCGACGGATCGGCGAAGCCGGGGACGATCTGCGCCTGACCGTCGACGAAGACGGGCTTCGTCGGCCCATCCGTCGAACCCACCGGGCTCCTGCCGGGGAGCCGCGTGGCCACCAGCTCCGAGGAGGGTCCGGCGGCACCGACGTCCGCGGCCCCTGACTCGGGCGTCGCGGAGGCCGACGACGCGCACGCGCTCGCCCCGACAACGCACGCGACGCCCGCAGCACCGAGCAGGGCACCGGAGCCCGCGACGCGGCGCCGCGAAGGGGCATCGGTGACGAGCCGGTCGGAGCGGGGAGGACCGGTACGGCGCACGTCGGTAGGGGGCATGGGTCGCGAGACCGGGCTGGCGTGGGTCGGCGGTCAGGGATTCCGAAGATACGCCCGAGCGCCCCGGAAGTCGCCCGAGGCCGGCGAAGCCTTACAGCTCGAGCTCGTAGTTCAGCCCGGTGAAGGTCACACGGTGGTGAGGGGTGAGACCGATCTCCTCGATCGCCGCGCGGTGCTCGGCGGTCCCGTAGCCCACGTTGCGCTCCCACCCGTAGCCCGGATATCGACCGGCGAGCCGGCACATGAGGCGGTCCCGCACGACCTTGGCGACGATCGACGCGCACCCGATGGAGTGCACGAGCGCGTCCCCGTCGACGACCGCCTCGTGCTCTCTCCCGAGCCACTTCACGGGCAGCCCGTCGACGACGACGTGGCCGGGCGCGGTGTCGAGCCGATCGAGCGCCCGCCGCATCGCCTCGGTCGTGGCGCGGAGGATGTTCCTTCGATCGATCTCGCGGGCCGAAGCCGCACCCACACCCACCGAGCGTGCGGAGCTCAGGATCGCCTCGTAGAGCTCTTCCCGGTCCGCCGCCCCGAGCCGCTTCGAGTCGTCGGCTCCCTCCACCAGGACGCCTTCAGGGAGTACGACGGCAGCAGCCACCACGGGCCCCGCGAGCGGACCTCGCCCCGCTTCGTCGACCCCGGCGACCAGGAGACCGCGTCCCCAGAACTCGCGCTCGTACTCGAGGACGTCCGGGGGCCGAGAAGATCCCTGCGCGTCCGGCACGGTGCCGGAACGTGTCAGCGCGTGGTGCGCTTCTCCGTGATCCGTGCCGCCTTGCCGCGACGTCCGCGCAGGTAGTAGAGCTTCGCACGGCGCACCCGGCCGCGGCGGACGACCTCGATACCCGAGACGGTCGGCGCCTGGAGCGGGAAGATGCGCTCGACCCCGATGCCACTCGAGATCTTGCGGACGGTGAAGGTCTCGTCGACGCCTCCGCCCTTGCGCGCGATGCAGACGCCCTCGAAGGCCTGGATGCGCTCCTTGGCGCCCTCACGCACGAGGTACAGGACCCGCACGGTGTCACCGGGGGCGAACTCCGGGATGTCGTCCCGCAGCTGCTCTCGCTCGATTTCCTTGATGATGTCGGTCATGATCGGCTCCGGTGACACGCCGGGAGGCGTTTCAGTACAGACCTTTAAGATAGTGAGCGTGCCCGACGCGGTGAACCCCGCGGAACCGCGTCCCACCTGGGGGCAGAACCGCGATCGGGGTGGCGGGGCGTCGCGGCGAGCCCGACGTTGGCCGAGTGGAATCCCCACCCCCCGAAGCCGCATGAACCGCATCGGCCGCGCCACGCTCGCAGTCTTGACCGCCTTCAGCGCCGCATGCGCCGGTGCCGACGAACCTCCCTCCGCGGAAGGCACCGGCCGGGCGGCACTCGACGACGACGCCACGGCCCGAGCCGAGCGTCTGCGCTCGCTGCTCTCGACCCTCGCCGCGGACTCGATGGAGGGGAGGGGCACGGGCACCGAAGGGAATGCGCGGGCAGCGCGCTTCCTGGCCGCCGAGCTCGAACGGTACGGGATCGAAGCCGCCGGCGAGAACGGCTACTTCCAGCCCGTCCCGCTGGCGCGGGTGTGGATGCCTGGTCCGAACGGGCCGCGCCGGGGATTCGTGCTGCCTTCGAACGAGATCGACTTCGACACCCTGCCGGCCGAGCGGGTCGTGACGGGCGAGGTCAACGTGGTCGGCATCATTCGCGGCGACGACCCCGAAGTCTCGGACGAAGCGATCGTGATCGGCGCACACTACGATCACCTCGGGATCGGGCCTCCGGTCGCCGACGCGAGCGGCGTTCCGGACTCGATCTACAACGGAGCCGACGACGACGGCTCCGGTACGGTGGCCATCCTCGAGCTCGCCCGGGAGCTGGTGGAAGGACCTCCGCCACGGCGCACGGTCGTCATCCTTCTGAGCACTGCGGAGGAACACGGTCTGCTCGGAACGTTCTGGTACATCCGGAACCCGGTCGTCCCGATCGAACGAACGGTCGCCAATCTGCAGATCGAGATGATCGGGCGTCCGGATGATACGGCCGGCGGCTTCGGGCGCGGATGGCTCACCGGGTACGAGCGGACCACGATGGGCGATCAGCTCTCGGCCGCCGGATCCCCGATCGTCGCGGACTCGCGGCCCGAGATGAACTTCTTCTTCCGGAGCGACAACGTGGCGTTCGCTCTCGAGGGCGTGCCCGCTCACACGCTGTCGTCGTACAACATGCACACGGACTACCACCAGCCGTCCGACGAGGTCGAAAGGGTGGACTTCGCCCACATGGCGGCGCTCGTGGACGCGGCGGTCGAAGCGGTGCGCTTCCTCGCCGACGGGCCAACGCCGGAGTGGGAGGAAGGAGGCCGCGAAGGACTGCCGGGGGGCTGATCCCGCGGCCTACGCGCCGCGTTCGTCCTCCCCGTCGGGCTCGGTTCGGTCGCCCGGCTCGGGCTGCGAGCTGAGCTCGGGTCGCCGCTCCCGCGTCAGGCGCTCTGCCTCTTCGGCCCGCCACGCCGCGATCCGCTCGTGGTCACCGGAGCGGAGCACACCGGGCACGGTGTAGCCCCGATACTCCGCCGGACGCGTGTAGGAGGGTGCCGAGAGCCGCCCCTCGTCGTAGAAGGAGTCGGTGGCCGCCGCGTCGTGGTCGCCCATCGCGCCGGGAAGGAGCCGGACGACGGCATCCACGATCGCGAGCGCACCGATCTCGCCGCCCGAGAGGACGAAGTCGCCCAAGGAGATCTCTTCGCTCGCCAAGTGGTCGGCCACCCGTTGGTCCACGTCCTTGTAGTGGCCGCAGAGCAGGGTGAGCTCCTCTTCAACGCTGTAGCGGACCGCGTCGGCGTGCGCGAAGGGGCGCCCGCGCGCGGAGAGGAGGACAATCGGGCCGGCGGGCCGCAGATCGTCGATCGCCTCGAAGAACGGCTCGGGCTTCATCACCATCCCCGCCCCGCCACCGTACGGCACGTCGTCCACCGTCCGGTGGCGATCGTGCGTGTAGTCCCGGAGGTCCACGAGTCGGTACTCGACGAGCCCCGCGTCCGCCGCCCGCGCAGGGATCGAGAGACCGAGCGGACCGCTGAAGAAGGAAGGGAAGATCGAGACGACGTTGATCTGGATCACGGCGCGCCTTCCCCGTTCGCACCTCCGCCCTCCGGGGGCGTCTGGAGGTCGAGCAGCCCGTCGGGTGGATCGATGGTGAGCCGCTGCGCGTCGATGTCGACCCCCGTGACGATCTCGGGTCGGTACGGGATCATGACGACCCCGCCCGCGCCGTGGACCTCGAGCAGGTCGGCTGGACCGAGCTCGAAGATCTCGGCGACGCGACCCACCGTCCGGCCGTCGACCGTGACGACCTCGAGGCCGAGGAGCTGGTGCTGGAAGACCTCTCCCTCCTCCAGCGGCTCCACCTCCGCGATCGGCCGGAAGAGGTAGCGACCCCGAAGAGCCTCGGCCTGGTTTCGATCGTCGACGCCCCCGAAGACGACCAGGAGGCCACGCTGGAACGGTCGCGCCGCCTCGACCCGCAGCGGGGGCAGGTCGGGATCCGGCTCGTCGGCGTCCGCCTCACCCAGAAGCAGAGTCACCCCGGACGCGAAGGCGCGCTCGGGGTGATCCGTGAGGGGCCAGACGTAGAACTCCCCCTTTGTACCGTGGGGCCGGCTCAGGTGCCCGACCACGAGGTGGCTCGGGTCGCGACGACCCATCGGGAGAGCCGAGACGTCCGAGGACTACTCGGACTTCTCCTCCTCTTCGTCTTCGTCGTCCGTCGCCGCGTCCTCGCCCTCCGCGGGGGCATCATCCGCCTCGGCCGCGTCGGCTTCGGCGGCGGGCGCGTCGTCCCCCTCGGCCGCGTCTGACTCCTCTTCCTCGGCCGCGGCCTCCGGCTCGGTCGCGGCTTCGGCCTCCGCAGCGGCTTCCGCCTCAGCAGCGGCCTTGGCTTCGGCTTCTGCAGCAGCCTCGGCTTCGGCGGCGGCCTTGGCCTCCGCTTCCGCCTTCGTTTCGGCGGCCCGACGGGCCGCGAGCCCCTCGGCCCGCTTGGTCTTGGCCTCCTCGACGTCGGCCTCACCAATGGCGACCGCGGCGTCCCCGCCCCGACGCGCCTTCGCGATCAGCGACTTCACCGTGCCGGAGGGGCTCGCCCCCTCACCGATCCAGTGATCCACGCGCTCCATGTCCAGCACGAGACGAGCGGGCTGGGACAGTGGTTTGTAGTAGCCGAGCGTCTCGACGAACCGGCCGTCGCGGGGCGCGGCACTGTCGGCTACGACGATCCGGTAGTGGGGCTTCTTCTTCCGGCCCATCCGCCGGAGTCGAATACGTGCGGGCATCAGTTGTTTCTGCGTTCCTGGCTGCGTTCGGACGGAGCGAGACCTCGCGCCGTGAGCGCCACGACCGGACGACCCCGATCGTGGGCAGACGCAAAGGATAAAAGGGAGGTCGAAGCGTGTACAGCGATGGTAACCCTACGCAGCTCGAGCCTGTTCGGACTCGTCGTCGGGTCGGGGAAGCAACCGGAAGAAGTCGCCCTCTTCACGGAGTTGCTTCAGCTCTGACTGGAGTAGGTCGACCTCCTCCTCGAGGATCTCGAGCCGACGACCATCTCCGTCCGGAAGCGTCGGCCCCCGTCGGCTCGCCACGAGGCGACCGAGCGCATACCCCAACCCGCCGATTCCACCGACCACCACGACGGTGGCCACAACCGTCAGAACCAGTCGCAGTACCAACACCGGATCCATCCCAACCCCCTGTCCAAGGTCCCTCAGCGGGACGTCGTCCGTCGCACATCCACCCAACGGATCGCGCTTCCGCTGCGCAGCCTCATCAGGATACTGCACGATGCGCACCCGCGGCGCCAATCCGCGCTCAGCCCCACACCTCTCCGAAAAGCCGGACGAAGTTCCCGCCGAGCACCTTCTCGATGACCCGCGTCGGGTGCCCACGAGCATCCAGGAGCGCCGCAATCGTCTCCAGCCGACGCGGGTGGTTCAGCTCCGGGACGTACGGGACCGTACCCTCGCGCGGGGCCGCGATGCCCGCCGCGGCGCGTTGAGCCGACACCGCATCGAAGCGGCTCCGGAAGTCCCCGCTCGTGTCGAGCGGAACGATCCCCTGGTCGCTCCCGATTCCGACGTGATCCTCCCCGCACACGTTCAGCGCGTGCTCGAGGTGCGCGATCACATCCGCCGCGGTGGGCGGACCGCTCGGGTTCAGGAAGGGCATCAGGTAGATCCCCACGACCCCGCCCCCGTCGGCCAAGAGGCGAAGTGCTTCGTCGTCCTTGTTGCGCGGATGGGGGTAGACGGCCGAACACCCTGAGTGCGTGATCGAGGCCGGCCCGGTCGACGCCCGGATCCCATCGAGCGTAGTCCGTGGACCGCAGTGCGAGAGGTCGAGGAGGATTCCGAGCTCCTCCATGCGAGCGAGCGCTGCCCGCCCCTCTTCCGTAAACCCACCGTCCCGCGGGACCAGGCTCCCCGAGCCGAGTCGGTTCTGGACGTTGTAGGTGGGTTGTACGATGCGGAGTCCACATCGGTGGAATGCGTCCAGGCGGTCGAGGTCGTCCTCGAACGGCACGCCGTCCTGGAAGCCGAAGACGATCCCGAGCCGCCCGGACGCCTTCGCGGCCTCCAGCTCCTGCACGGTGCGGACGAGCGCGAGCACGTCCGGGTTCGCTTCGATCTCGGCAGCCCACGCGTCCATCTTCTCGTTCGTGGCCTCGTATGCCGAGAGCGCCTCGGTCGGTCGGGCGTTCACGGTCAGGTTCACGGCCGTGATCCCCGAGCGGCGGACCACGTCGAGCGCCTCCGGCCGCAGGGGGAGGCCCTCCTGCGGGATGTTGAACTGGATCGGGCCGGCCAGCGCGTCGACGACGATCGCCTCGTCGTACCCGCCCCATCCGGCCGCGCGCGCGGCCTCGACCGAGATCCCGGCCGGCGATGTCGCTCCGGCGTCCCCGGACGTCTGTCCACTTCCCGCGGCAGCCGCACCACTCGAACCCTCGTCGGGCCGGCACGCGATGGCTCCCGGTCCAAGCGCCGCGGCGGCCGCCCCAACGCGCACAAAGTTGCGCCGGTCCATGCCGCGCTCGCTCATCCCACGCTCCGCCCCCGTCTGTCCATCAGCGACCGAACGGCATCCCGGGGAGGTCCGGCATGCCGCCGCCGGCCCCGCCCATCATGCCCTTCATCTGCTTCATGAACTTCTCCATCTCCTTGAACTGCTTCAGGAGACGGTTCACCTCCGCGACCGGCCGTCCGCTCCCCTTGGCGATGCGGGCGCGCCGGGATCCGTTCAGGATCTTCGGGTTCCGGCGCTCCTCGGGCGTCATGGAGAGGATGATCGCCTCGACGTGCCGGAATCGCTTCGGGTCGAGGTTCTGTGTCGGAATCTTCATGCGCCCCATCCCGGGGATCAGCTTCATGAGCTGATCGAGCGGGCCCATCTTCTGGACCTGGCGCATCGCGACCAGGAAGTCCTCGAGCGTGAAGCGCCCCTTGCCGAGCACCTTCTCCTGGAGCTCGGCCTGCTCTTCCTCGTCGATCGCGACCTGGGCGCGCTCGACCAGCCCGACGACGTCGCCCATCTGCAGGATGCGCCCGGCGAGTCGCTCGGGATCGGCCGTGTCGAGGTCGTCGATCCCCTCGCCGACGCCGAGGAACTTGATCGGCTTGCCGGTCACGCCCCGGATCGAGAGCGCCGCGCCACCGCGGGCATCGCCGTCCATCTTCGTCATCACGATCCCGGTGATGCCGAGCGTCTCGTCGAAGCCCTGCGCGATCGTCACCGCCTCCTGCCCCGTCATCGCGTCGGCGACGAGGAGGATCTCAGTCGGGCCGACAGCGTCGCGGACGTGGGTCAGCTCGTCCATGAGCGCATCGTCGATCTGCAGACGTCCGGCCGTATCGATGATGAGGAGCTGATGCTTCGACGCCTTCGCCTGTGCCACCGCCTGCGTGGCGGCGGCCACGGGATCGCCCCCGAACTCGCCCGCGTAGACCTCCGCGCCGATCTGCTCTCCGAGCGTGCGGAGCTGCTCGATCGCTGCGGGGCGCTGCAGGTCGCACGCCGCCAGCATGGGCGTGCGCCCGTCCCGCCCGAGACGCCGCGCGAGCTTCGCGGCCGTGGTGGTCTTTCCAGCCCCCTGGAGTCCGACCATGAGGACGACGGTGGGGCTCGACGGTCCGCGCTCGAGCGTCGGACGGCCCTCGCCGAAGAGGTGCGCGAGCTCGTCGTGGACGATCTTCACGATCTGCTGGCCCGGCGAGACGGCCTTGAGCACCTGCTCACCGAGGGCTCGCTCCTGTACCCGCCGGAGGAAGTCGCGGGTGACCTGGAAGTTGACGTCGGCCTCGAGGAGGACGCGACGCACTTCGCGGAGCCCCTCCTTGATCATGGGCTCGGTGAGCACGCCGCGCTGGCGCAGCTTCTTGAGCGCGCCGTCGAGCTTGGTTCCGAGTTCGTCGAACATCCTTCCGGCCTCCCGACCGCCTCGTCCGTGCCGCCGTGCCGTCGGTGGGACGGCGGCTGGGAAGCTACGGAAGCTCCACCCGGGAAGGGAGCCCCGCGCGAGCCACTCGCGACCCGCGCGGGCGCCCGTCTCACTCCTCTGCAAGAGTCTGGCATCGACTTTGCGACGCAAAGTAGATTGAGCACGGACCCCGGACCGAGAGGCGGACGGACGATGGGAGCACTGACGGAGTTCCTCTTCCCCGCGCCTGCGCGGCGCAGCGCGAAGTCGATCGTCGGATGGTGGGAGAGGCGACGCCTGCCCTACAACCTCGCCGTGGGCGCGGCGGGCATCGCGTCGATCGCGTGGATCTACGTCGCCGAGACGTTCGCCCCGGGCGGGGGCTTCCCGGGCCCCCTGCCCTGGCAGCCCCTCGTCGCCTTCGGCGTCCTCGCCAACTTCTGCTACCTGCTCGGTCCCGCGACGGAGATCCTCATCGAGAAGCTGGGGCGCGGCCAAATCCTGCCGACCGGTCCGACGCTCTACCGCATGGGCCTCACCTTCTCCGTCGGGCTCGCCCTGCTCCCGGGGCTGATCATGACGATCTCGCTCGCGGTGCGGGTGGTGCTCGCGGTCGTCGGGGTGATCTGACGGGCGTCAGTCTCGCTCGTGCACCTCCTGTATCCGGGCGTCAGCCGACCGGGATGATCTGACTCCGCTTCGACCCGACGGAAACCCATTGCACCGGGGCGTTCGTCAGCTCCTCGATGCGATCGAGGTAGGCGCGCGCGTTCTTCGGCAGATCCTCGAGCCGGCGCACGTCGCCGGTGGGCTCCTTCCATCCCGGCAGGGTCTCGTAGACCGGCTCGACGTCGGAGAGCGACCAGGTATCGGCGGGAAAGAAGCTCCGCTCCTTCCCATCCGGCATCCGATACGCCGTCGCGATGCGCAGCTCGTCCAGGGTGTCGAGCACGTCGAGCTTCGTGACCGCCACGCCGGTGAGGCCGTTCACCTGCGACGCGAATCGGGTCAGCACCGAGTCGAACCAGCCGCAGCGGCGGGGACGGCCGGTCGTGGCGCCGAACTCCCCGCCGAGCGCACGTACGTGCTCGTCCATCGCGGGCGCCATGGCGGTGGGCAGCGGCCCCTCGCCCACCCGTGTCGTGTACGCCTTCACGACCCCGATCACGTCGGTGATCGAGGTCGGGCCGATCCCGGTCCCGGTCGCGGCCCCGCCCGCGGTCGTGTTCGACGACGTCACGAACGGGTACGTCCCGTGGTCCAGGTCGAGCG
>JANQME010000393.1 GCA_028280205.1 Longimicrobiales bacterium | reverse complement strand
CGGAGCCGCTGCACGAGCTTCCCACGGGCGCGCGGGTCGCGCTGGCCGGAGCGCGCCGCTCGGCGTTCCTCCGCGCACACCGGCCCGACCTGCTTCCGGTTCCGCTCCCCGACGGCGTGGTCACCGAAGCGGGACTCGGGGACTTCGACGGGGCCGACGCCCTCGTCATCAGCGCGCTCGATGCCCGTCATGCGGGCGTCTCCGACGCCGCCGTCGAGGCGCTCGACCCGAGGGCGTGGCTGCCCGATCC
The DNA here is from genome assembly GCA_028280205.1 of Longimicrobiales bacterium. Classification (GTDB taxonomy): domain Bacteria; phylum Gemmatimonadota; class Gemmatimonadetes; order Longimicrobiales; family Gaopeijiaceae; genus UBA2589. The sequence goes on along the minus strand of JANQME010000393.1, from coordinate 3,381 downwards.
CGGGCAGGGTGCCCTCGCGATCGTGGCGCGTCACCCGATCGCGGAAGCGACCGCGCTCGACCACCTCCCGACGCGGACCGCGCTCCGGGTGGAGCTGGCGCTCCTCGAGGCGCTGGACGCCGACGCCGACACCCCGCTCGGCTGTCTGGCGCAGCCGTCGGGCCGCTGGATCCGGCTCTGGGCCGCCGCGGCGAGCCCGGACGGGCGCAGATTCGTGCGCTCCGACCGCACAGGCCCGCTCGACGAGCCCGAGTCCCTGGGCGCGACCGTCGCCCGTGAGCTGCGCGCGCGTGGTGTCGGGCTCGTCCTCGCGGATACCGGGTAGCTCTCGGCCCACCCCCAACCCGGAGCTCACGCGTGGCCGAGCGACACGACGGACGACGTCCCGACCAGGGTCGCCCCATCACCATCGAGACCGGTGTCACGCCGTACGCGGAAGGCTCCGCCCTGATCGCCACCGGAGACACACGCGTGCTGTGCACGGCGAGCGTGCAGGAGGGTGTCCCGGCCTGGCGAGAGCGGAGCGGGGCGGGGTGGGTCACCGCCGAGTACGCGATGCTTCCCCGCGCGACGCACACCCGCACGAGCCGGGAGCGATCCGGGCCGCGCGGCCGCACGCAGGAGATCCAGCGGCTCATCGGCCGGTCCCTCCGCTCGGTGACCGACATGCGCCTCCTGGGACCCCACACCGTCACGGTGGACTGCGACGTGCTGCAGGCCGACGGCGGCACCCGCACGGCTTCGATCACCGGCGCCTGCGTGGCACTCGAGCTCGCCCTCCGCTGGATGCTCGGCGAGGGCCTCGTCGAGCGGACCGCAGTGCGGGAGAAGGTGGCCGCGGTCAGCGTGGGGATCGTGGACGGCACGCCCTGCCTCGATCTCGACTACCGGGAGGACGCCGGCGCGCAGGTCGACATGAACCTCGTGGCGACGGAGAGCGGCGGGCTCGTCGAGGTGCAGGGCACCGCCGAAGGCGATCCCTTCCCTCGCCGGGAGCTCGACGCCCTCCTCGATCTGGGGATGGCGGGGATCGACACCCTGCTCGCGGCGCAGGCGCAGGCCCTCGCAGACGCTTCGTGAAGCTGGTCGTCGCCACGCGCTCCACCGGCAAGATGCCCGAAATCCGGCGCATCCTGTTGGCCGTCCCGGACCTCGAGGTGCTCGATCTCGAGCAGGCCGGGGTCGCACGAGACCGGGCCGAAGCCGACCTCGAGCCGTACGACACGTTCGAGCGGAACGCGCGCTCGAAGGCGCTCTACTTCCGGGCGCGCACCGGTCTGCCCACCGTCGCCGACGACTCGGGGATCGTTGTGGACGCCCTCGGCGGGGCGCCCGGAGTCCACTCGAAGCGCTTCGCACCGGAAGCAGGGCGTGACGGAGACGGCCTGGAAGGCGCGGAGCTGGATCTCGCGAACAACCGCCATCTCATCGCCCGGCTGGCGGATGTCCCCAGCGAGCTGCGGGGCGCTCGTTACGTTTGCGTCGCCGCCTTTCTCGACGCCGACGTGGCTGAGCCGGTCTATTTGCGGGGCGAGGCCGAGGGGATCGTCGTGAACGAGCCACGCGGGAGCGGCGGCTTCGGGTACGACCCGCACATCCTCGTCCCCGGCGTCGGGCGGACGTACGCCGAGCTCTCAGCCGAAGAGAAGGATGCCCGCAGTCATCGGGGGGCGGCCTTCCGACAGCTTGCCGACCTCCTCCTGGGCAGGGCTGAATGAGCGTGGGAGGCGGCGGCGCGAAGCGTGATCCGCGGTTCGTTCCCGACGAGGTGGTCCCCACCGAGGACGGACGGAGACTGCGGATTCGCTGGGCCGACGGTACGGCGAGCGAGTACTGGCCGCGCGACCTCCGACTCGTGTGTCCGTGTGCCGGCTGCGTGGACGAGATGACGGGCGAGCGCACGCTCGACCCCACGCGCGTCCGGCCCGACGTCCACCCCACGGCGATCCACTACGTCGGACGGTACGCCCTCCAGTTCGTCTGGAGCGACGGTCACAGCACCGGCTTCTACACCTGGGAGTACCTCCGGGAGCTCGCCGACCCCGATGCGGCCGACGAGCCTCCCGGAGGATCCGGCTAGCTGCCGAGCGGGAACGCCACGCCGGCGTTGATGAAGAAGGCGCGGTTCTTCACGTCCTCTTCTTCGCTCGAGCTGTCGAGCGTGCGCAGCCCGAAGTCCGCTCCGCCGCTGAGCTGGAGCATCAGGCGCTCCGAGACGGGGAACGCGACCAGGCCACCGACGATCGCGCCGAAGTCCGTGGACTGGCGCTCCTCGAAGCCTGCGTCGTCGCAGGAGGTCTCAGCAGACACGCCCCCGGACTCCGCCGACACGTCACAGCCGACCTCGATCGAGAACTGGGGTCCCGCGAAGATGCGGAAGGCCGCCGGGCTGTCGTCGGGGGTCACGGTCACCGATACGAGCACGGGGATCTCGAGGTACGACGGAGAGATCGATCCCGAGATCCCATCGATGGTGAGACCCGCCCCCTTCTGCACCCAGTAGACTCCGGGCGAGAAGGCGAAGCGACCCGAACCGAGCGGGATCCCCAACGACGCGCCGACGTTGAACCCGGACTCGGACTCGGCGTCCACCACGTCGTCTCCCGTGAATGTCGACGAGACGTAACCGCCGTTGATCCCGAGCGTGAGCTGTGCGTCGGACGGCTGCGCGACGGCGACTCCGGCGAACGCCGCGACCACGAACGCACCCATGAACTTCTTCATCATCACTTCCTCCCTTGTGTGGATTCAGAGCCAATTCGCACGCTTGGCGCCGGCTCGTCAACGGTTTCAGCTTCTTTACGTGCGCAAGACGATTTCGTAACCGCCCCGGGATATTCTTCGGCGCTTCCGCTTTCGAGCCGTCCAGAGGAGCCCCGTGCTTCGCAACGAATCCGACTCCGACTCCGCGCCCCCGGCCGATCGGATGGCCGAGCTTCTCGGTTCGGTCCAGGCCGGCTTCGCCGCACTCGAAGAAGAGAACCGACGCCTGCGCGAACGGGTCGATGGGCTCTCGGACCGCCTGCGCGAGCTCGAAGGTCCGGCGGCGGACGAGCTCGTTCCGTTCGATCGATGGGTTGCGAAGCTCTCCGAGGAGACGCAGCGACGCCTCCGCGCTTCGGATGGGCTCTCGGCGGAGGATCGGCAGCGTCTGCACGCCCTGTCGGGGATCGTGGACCTCCTCGCTGCGTCGGTCGGAGACTCGTCGGCGGTCCGGCGAGACCCGGACCCGGTCGATTCTCGGCCCGGTCTCTCGTCCATGAATGCCCCCGCTCCCGCCGCTCCCTCGATCGAGGGAGCCGGCCCTGCCACTCCGCCCGTCGCCGCCGGGGCGGCGGCCGCTCCTCCCGGGGCGTCCACGCCGTCCACGGCTCGGCCCAC
>JANQME010000386.1 GCA_028280205.1 Longimicrobiales bacterium | reverse complement strand
GGCTCGACGACGGCGTCGCCTACATGACGTCGTTCCGGGTGGCGCCGGGCGTCGTCGAGCGGAAGGCGGCGCACCAGCGGCTCGTCGTCGGGCGGCTCGAGGCGGTCGTCCGGGACGCCTTCGCCGGCACGCATGTCGAGATCGAGACGCGCGACGCGATCGAGGTCGAGCTCTGGGAGAAGATGGCCGTCGTGTGCGTCCTATCGGTGCTGTGCGCGCTCGGGGAACGGAACATGGGCTCGGTGCGCCGGCACCGGCTGGGCGCCGAAGTGCAGCGGGCGGCGATCGCGGAGGTCTTCGCCGTGGGACGGGCCCGGGGCGTGCCGATTCCCGCCGACGCCGAGGCGCGGATCGACGCCACGCTGGACCGCTTCCCCGACGACTTCTTCCCCAGCGTGATCCACGACCTGAATCGGGGCCGTCCGACCGAGATGGCCGATCTGGGCGGCGCGATCGGCCGGCTGGGGCGGGAGGCCGGCGTGCCGACGCCGCTGCACGACGCCGGCACCCTCGTGGTCCAGCTCGCGGAGGCGGGCGCACCCACGGTCTAGCGGCCGTGCCGTCCTCCGGTCCGGGGGGCGCCGCCGTCCTCGGGTTCTGGGGGGGAACGCCCGCGGGCCTTGCGGGTCTCCGCTCCCATGAATCTCTCCGAGATCCGGAGCGACCTCCGCTACGCCGTTCGGGCGTTGTCCGGGAGTCGGGGATACTCCGCCGCTGTGGTCCTCACGCTCGCGGTCGGGATCGGGGCGAACACCATCGTGTTCAGCCTCGTCAATCCGTTCTTCTTTCGCGCGCTTCCGTTCGAAGACGCCGACCGGTTGGTGCAAGTGCGACGGGTCGAAGACGGCACGGGAGAGACGCAGGGTCTCTCGCCTGCGATCGCGGCCGACCTGGCGACGAGGGCGCGGGTCGTCGAGGATCTCGCGCTCTACCGCGGAGGTGTCGTCTCGCTCGATGGGGACGACGGCCCGGAACGTGTGGACGTGGGCTTCGTCGGGACGAACATCTTCGCGGTGCTCGGCGTCGAAGCTGCGCTGGGTCGTACGTTCCTCCCGGAGGAAGGTGAAGCCGAAGCACCGGTGGTCGTCGTGGACCACGGCCTCTGGCAGCGACGGTGGGGCGGTGACCCTGAGCTCGTCGGGCGGAGCGTCCGGATCGACGGCGTGGCCAGAACCGTGATCGGGGTGACTCCTCCGGCGTTCGACTTCCCGTATCGGATCATCGGGATGTGGATTCCGGTTGACACGCGACCGACCGCGAGCGCCCGGGCATCGAGTGGATTCTCGGCTGTGCTGCGCCTGTCCGAGGGAACGACGGTCGACGAGGCCGAGCGCGAGCTCGGCGCCGTGCAGTCCGCGCTGGCTCGGGAGTGGCCGGACATCGACGGGCGCTACGACGCGATCCGGCTCGTCCCGATCCGCCAGGCCCTGAACTTCGCCTACGAGGTGCTGCAGGTGCTCCTAGGAGGCTTGTGGGTCGGGGTCGCGATCGTCCTGCTGATCGCGTGCGCGAACGTGGCCGGTCTGACGTTGGCGCGTGCCTCCCGACGCGGGCCGGAGCTCGCGGTGCGGACGGCGCTAGGCGCCGGCCGCGGTCGCATCGTCGCCCAGCTCGTCTCGGAGTCGCTTCTGCTCGCCGTGACGGGCGGACTCCTCGGCACCGCTCTGGCCTACGTAGGGATCCGCTTCATCTCGCCGCGCATCCCCGACGTCTTCTTCCGTTCAGGCGACTTCACGGTCGATGTCCGGGTGCTCGCCTTCACCGTGCTGATCACGCTCGGCACACCCGTGGCGTTCGGTCTGTTGCCCGCGTGGCGGCTCGGCCGGGTGGAGCCCGCCTCGACGCTCCGCGCCGGAGGTCGAGGTGGCGGGGGAGGGGGTCTGGTCGGCCGGCGGAGCCTCGTGGCCGTGGAGCTCGCCGTGGCCGTGGTCCTGGTGAGCGCGGCCGGACTCACCGTGCGCAGCACGCGTGCCCTCGAGGGCGTCGACACGGGCTACGTCCAGTCCCACGCCTCCTCCAATGCCCACTATGCAATCTCCTTTATGGGCATGATAGGCGGCAGTTCCGGCTTCTACATCAGCAGCGATAGGGTTTTTATGGGTGTCATGAAATACTTCCACCGCCATTCCCTGGCCTTTTAGATCGGTTATGATCTTTTTAAAGAAGCCGAGTTCAGCCACGGTAGGGTCT
>JANQME010000384.1 GCA_028280205.1 Longimicrobiales bacterium | reverse complement strand
CACGTTCTCGGTGACGAAGCCGGAGTCGGCCGCCCGTCCCTCCTGGAAGCCCCGCACCAGCACGGCGGACGCGGCCAGGAGCACCGTGGCCGTGGCCATCTCGAACACCACCAGTCCATTGCGCACCCGCTCGCCCCGCCGGCTCCCTCCGGAGCGTCCCGCCCCCGAGAGGGCCGGACGCAGATCGCGCCCACCTTGCCGGACGGCCGGAACCAACCCGAAGACCAGCCCCGCCAGCAGACTCACCCCGAGGGCCCCCACCAGGACCGGGAGGTTGATCCGCACGTCGGCGGTCGGCGGCAGTTGATTGGGAATCAGGCCGAGGAGCGTGGGGAGCGTGATCGACGCGAGCGCCACTCCGAGCGCGCCACCCAGCACCGCGAGCACGGCGCTCTCGACGGCCAAGAGACGGAAGAGCCGCCCCCGCCCCGCTCCGAGCGCGAACTGAAGAGCGAGCTCGTGCTCGCGAGCGGCACCCCGCACCAGGAGCAGGTTCGCCACGTTGAAGCAGGCGATCACGAGCAACACGAGCGCGCCACCCAGCAACGTCAGCGCGGGACCGCGTAGGTTCGTGGTGGCGACTTCGTTGAACGGGCGCACGCTCGCGGTCATCCCGCGGTTCACGGCGTCGACGCTCTCGAGCTGCGCGGCGACCCGCTTGAGGTCGGCGTCGGCCGCCTCGATGCTCACGCCCACCCGCACCTTCCCGACGGCGCCGAACGTCCGCCACCGCCGCACGGTGACGACGTCGTCCCCGCGGAAGTCGACCTGCCCAGCCATCATTGCGGGGATGATCAGATCGTTCCCGGCGCCGTTCGCCCCGCCGAACGGATCGCGATACGACTCCGACAACACGCCGAGCACGGTGAACGGGAGCCCGCCGAGATCGATCGAGCCCCCGACGACATCGGGATCGGAGCCGAAGTGCCGGGCCCAGGCGTCGTGCGTCAGAACTGCAACGGAGTGTCCACCCGGCACCCGGTTCTCAGAGACGTCGAAGAGGCGGCCCCGCACCGCCTCGGCGCCGAAGACCTCGAAGTACTCGGCGTCGGCGAAGAGGGCGGAGACCTGCTGCGCCCCGTCCGGACCGTTCAGCGCAACCGCGCCGCCCCGCACGAGCGCGATCGCGTCGAGCGTGCTCTGGCCGTCCTTCCAGTCCTGACCGTTCACGTACGACACCGAGAGGTTCTGGCCCTCGGCGTCGTGCATCTGCTCGGAGATGGACACGATCCGCTCCTGATCCGGATACGGGAGCGGCGCGAGCAGCACCCCGTGCACGACGGAGAAGATCGACGTCGTCGCCCCGATCCCGAGCCCGAGCGTCAGCAGGACGACCAGGGTGAACCCCGGCGTCCGAACGAGTCCGCGCCCGACGCGACGGACGTCCCTCAGCACACTTCCCATCTCCCACCCCCTCACGTCCCCGACCCAGGTGTCCCAGTGCTCCCGGCCTGCCGAGAGCGATAGGTCCCGCACGATCTTGCCCCACACGCGCACCGCTCCCCACCCCACCCTGTCGGGCGGCGCTCGCCGAGGAGCCTCGGCGAGCGTGGCGAGCGCCTCCTGCTCCACCTCACGTCCGAACTCCCGGCGGAAGTCGGCCGGGTAGAGCCGCACGAGCGCGCGCACGATCCAAGGCACGGATCGGCGCTCGCGGTCGCGCTCTTCCGAGCCACCGTGGCGCTCTTCCGACCCGCGGTGGCGCTTTCCCGGCCGGCTGTGATCCGCCATCAGACGATGAGCTGCTTGGCCTGAGCGATCTCGAGCAGCGTCGACATGCGGGACGCCTCCGACCGAGCGGCTTCCAGACCCTCGGGCGTGGCCGCGTAGTAGCGCAGCCGTTCGTCCTCCAGCGCGTCGATGTCGTCCGTGACCTCGACGATCCACCCGCGACGCAGGAGGCGCTTGATGGCTCCGTACAGGGTGCCGGGCCCCATGTCGACGTCACCGCGGGTACGCGCGCGCACGTCGAGCTTGATGCCCCGCCCATGCTTCGCGCCGTCGACGAGCGCCAGCAGGATCTGGAACTCGGCCGGCGAGAGACTCTTCGACTCGGTCACGTCGTCCTTCCCATCGTCCGCACCCACCTCTCCATCCTCGACCCTGTCATCGACCGATGAATATCGCAGCACGACATAAAAATATCGAGACGCGATATTGGGTCAAGGAGGCATACATCCCACGTCGGGTCGACCTTGCTCCCCGCATCTTGGACGATCAAGTTACATGTAACCGAGGAGTGACCGACTTGTCCGACGAGGAACGGCGCCGGGCGACGCGCGAGAAGGTCCGCGCCCATCGCGCGCGGCTCAGGGCACAGGGCCTCAGGCCCATCCAGATCTGGGTGCCCGACGTGCGTGCCCCGGGCTTCGTGGACGAGGCCCGGCGCCAGGCGCGGCTCGTGGCCGGGAGCGGGCAGGAATCCGAGGACCAGGCCTGGCTCGATTCGCTGTCGGCGCTCTTTCCCGAAGAGTGAGGCGCGGGGACATCTGGACCTTCGCCGGCGGCGGTGCCTACCACGGCAAGCCCCGACCGGCCGTGATCCTCCAGAGCGACGCGTTCGAGGAGACGGCCTCGGTCACGATCTGCGGGTTCACGTCGGACCCGACCGAGGCCCCACTCATTCGCGTCGAGGTCGAGCCTTCTTCTATGAACGGACTCTCATCGCCGAGCCGGTTGATGGTCGACAAGGTCTCGACCGTTCCGCGGAGTCGAGCAGGCTACCGGGTCGGCGCTCTGGATGCCGTCGACATGGTACGTCTCGAGCGAGCTCTGCTGGTGTTCCTCGGTCTGGCGGGCGAATGAGGCCGTCGCGCGGAGGATCGCGCACCGACACGTCCCGCTCGGAACGGACGAGACGACACTGGCGGCCCATCTCTTCAACGACACGGGCCGTCGGCGCGGGAGCCTCTCGGACTGCATAGTGGCCGCCACCGCGATCCGAGCGGACGCGGAGCTCGCCACGAGCGATGCGCGCGACTTCAGCCGCTTCGAGGCAACAGCGCTCGAGCTGGCGTGGCCGCGCCTACCCCACCCCCCGCACGAACCCCTCCACCTCGTCGGTGTCCCACACCGCCTCCCCGTGCCGGAGGATCAGGATCCGCCCCTCCCGGTCGACGAGCCAGCTCGTAGGCAGCCCGCGCAGACCGAACGCGTTCGGGATCGGATCGACCTCCAGGTAGAAGGGCAGGTCGTAGGAGTACCGGCGCAGGAACTTCCGGACCGGCCGCTCGCCCTCCGCTGCTACGATCAGGAACTCCACGTCGGTGTCGGCCAGACGCTCCTTCAGCCGCTCGATGGTCCCGAGCTCGCGGACGCACGGCGTACACCACGACGCCCACAGGTTGATGAAGAGCACCCGGCCGCGGAACGCGTCGAGGGTGATCGGCTCGCCCTCAAGTGCGCGGATCGTCCAGTCGTAGTCGGCCCGGCCGTACACGGTGAGACCGTCGGCGGCGGTCTCTTGAGCATGGGCCCCGCTGGCGAGCGCGAAGGTGACCGTGGTCGCGGCGGAGAGACATGCGACGATCGGAAGTATCAGTCGGACCATCACTTGTGACCCTTCACCGCCCTACCCCGTACCGCAGCCCCAGCATCAGGAAGCGCCCCCGCATCGGCCCGTAGACGTACGCGGTGTCAAAGGCGTCGCCGAACGGGTTGGCCGGATCCACGAGTGGGGTCGGCTGCGTGAAGTCGAAGAGGTTCTTCACCGACAGGTACAGCTCCGAGTCCGCCATGAAGCGCCACGTGCCCTGGACATTGTGCACGCCGTAGGCGGGGGATCGTTCAGGCCGCTCGAAGGGCGCCTCGTAGGCGGGCAGGCGCATCGGGCCGGTCACGCTCCCGGTGTAGTCGAAGCGCAGGGGTTGCGAGCGCATGTTGTACGTCGCGCTGAAGACCCCCCGCCAGTCGGCCGCGAAGAACTCGTCTTCGCGGACATCGCCCTCGACGAAGTAGACGTCCTGCCAGGTGAAGCCGACCGAGTAGAGGAAGCGGTCGAAGTCGATGTTCTGATTGAACGAGAGGGAGACCCCCCGGCTCACGGCGTGTCCGTCCAGGTTCTCGTAGACGATCTGGTTCGGATCGACGTCGTAATCGGGGATGATCTTGTTGTCGAAGCTCGTGTGGAACAGATCCACGTCGATCATCATCGGGTTCGGGCCGAGCTCGACGACCTGGTTCACGTTGAGGGTGAAGCTCCGTGAGCGCTCCGGATCGAGGTTCGAGGCGATGACGACGTCGCGCGCCCCGGTGAGCGCGGCGTGGTCCTCGGTGAAGAGGTTCACCACCCGGAACCCGGTCCCGGCGTTGAAGCGCAGCGCGGTGCGCTCGGTGGCGTCCCACTTCGCCGCGAAGCGCGGACTCAGAATCACGCCGTGCTCGTCGTGGTGGTCCGCGCGCATGCCGCCGAGCAGCGTCACCCGATCGGCGAAGAGACGCACTTGATCCTCCGCGAGGAGGCCGGGAATGAAGCGGCGATCCTGGGCGGCGGTGGCGGGCGTGTCGTCGTCGTACGTCTGGTAGCGCGCAGTCGCCCCCAGCAGGAGGTCGTGCATGCCGAGCGTCCGTCCCCACAGGGCGTTCGCGAAACCGATGTGTTGGGAGGCGGCGTACTTCGAGTCGCCGTAGAACGAGTCCTGGTCGTGCCAGGAGTACGACCCCTCGAAACGGACGTCCTCCGACCACGAGGGACGGAGCTGGCCGAGCAGCTCGATCCGGTTCGTGTAGATCGACTCGCCGTAGACGGTGCTGCTCCCCCGGTCGTCGGACGTCCACGCCTCCACGCCTGCGGCCCGGTCCTCGTACAGGTACTTGGCCGAGAGCGACGCGCGCCGCTGACCCTCGGGCGCGTAGTCCATCTTCCCGAACACGACGCCGCGGCGGTTCTCGGGGAAGTCGTGGAAGCCGTCCCCGTTGTCGTCGACGAAGCGTTCGTTGTAGGCGACGCTGCCGGAGAGCATGCCGCTGAGGTCGCCCGGCTCGGTCGCGAGGGCGAAGTCGACGTTGCCCTCCGCGTCCGAAGAGCCCCAGGCGTCCACCGCGAGCCTCGGTGCGAAGCGCGGGTCCTTCGTGATCACGTTGATCACGCCCGCCATCGCCTCGGATCCGTACAGGGTCGAAGCCGGCCCCTTGATGATCTCCACCTGCTCGATGAGCGCGGGGTTGATCCCGTTGAGCCCGTAGACCGACGCGAGGGAGCTCATGATCGGCATCCCGTCGATGAGGACGGCGGTGTACGGCCCTTCCATCCCGTTGATACGCAGGTTGTTGGTGTAGCAGACGCCGCAGTCGACCTGCTGGTAGATCCCGTTCACGAACGAGATCGTCTCGACCAGGTTGTTCGTCGCGTTGCGCTGGAGCACGGCCTCGGGCACGACGTTGACCTTGACCGGGGATGCCGACACGGTGGTCGCCTTCATCGTGCCGGTGACGGTGATCGCCTCGAGCGCGACGGGGTCGGGGGAGAGTGTGACGGTGAAGAGCGGGCCACCGACAGCGACCTCCCGCTCGACCGCCCCGTAGCCCTGGGCGGAGAAGAGCAGCGTGTACGAACCCTCGTCCAGCCCGACGAAGAGGAAGCGCCCGTCCGCGTCGGCGACGACACCGCGCTGCGATCCGGCGATCTGGACGGTGGCGTACGCGACGGGCTGCCCGCTCTCCCGAACCACGCGGCCGCGGATCGCGGCAGTGGTTTGTGCAGAGACAGGGGACACGTCGGCGCTCACGCCGAGAGCGGCGAGCAGCGCAACGACGAATGCGGGTGCGGAGCGTCTCATGGTCGAAGCTCTCCGGTCGGACTTCGGCATCGATCGACGCCCTCGATTTTAGGTTCGACTAAATTCAAGGATTAGGCTCGACTAAAGCCGTGTCAAGCTTAGCGTGCGCAGGGATGGGCTGGCACAGCTCGTCGGCGACCTCACCCCGCGACCCCGATCCGAAGCGGACGCCGAGCTCGAGGCGTTGCGCCGCAGTCGTCGCGGAGGCGAGGACGGTCGCGCCGGGAGGGGACGGACCGGATGACCTTCCGCCGGCCCGAAGAGCTGCACGCCCAGGAGGCACTCTTCCCCGCCGACGAGGCGGTGCCCTTCGGGCCCGCGAGGCCCGGATCGCCGCGGAGCTGGTCCGCGAGATGCCGTGCTGTCGCTCCGCTACTCCGCCTTCAGCACCGAGACCGGGTCCACCCGAGACGCACGCCGGGCCGGAAGCCACGAAGCCGCGGTCGCCACCGCGCCCACGAGCACCGCAACGGCGGCGTAGACCGCCGGATCGGCCGGATCGACCTCGTAGAGGAACTGCTCGACCGCGCGATTCGCCCACAGGGCGATCCCCACGCCCAGGGCGACGCCGACCGCGGCGAGCCGCAGCCCGTCGGAGAGCGTGCCGGCGACCACCTCGCGGGGGTGCGCACCGACGGCCATGCGGACCGCGAGCTCCCGGGTGCGCTGCGATACGGCGAACGTCACCACCCCGTAGACGCCCAGCAGCGCGAGAACGGTCGCCATGAGCGCCAGCCCGACGACGAAGAGCGTACGGAAGCGCGGAACGGCTACCGACGACGCGATGCGCTCCTCGACGAGCTCGACACGCCGCACCGGTGTCGTGGGCGAAACATCGCGCACGGCCTGTCGGGCCAGATCCATGACCGAGCGCGGATCGCCCTGCACGCGAAGGAGCCACTGGTTCGCGGTGCGCCGGCTCTGGGGCACCGTCACGTACAGCTTGGGCTCGGCCGGCATGTGCAGGCCCTGGTGCCGCACGTTGCGCGCGACGCCGATGACCGTCGTCTCGGGTGGCGGATCACCGGTCGCGGCGGCGGCACTCCGGCGGTCCGCACCATCCGCACCGTTCGCGTCCGCACCGCCCGCGTTCGCGCCGTTCGATTCCCCGCGGGAGGCGGCCCACTCCTCGCGCGACCGTGCGCGGATCCACTGGCCGACCGCGGGAGCGCCGCCCAGCACCTCCTCGACGAACGCCTGGTTCACGACGCCGACCGTCGGTCCGTCCGCCGTCTCGGAGCCGTCGAAGCCTCGTCCCTCGACGAGATCGATCCCCATGAGCTCGAAGTAGTTCTCGTCGACGACCGAGATCATGACGGTGAGCTCCTGCTCCTCCCCGTCGACGTCCCGGTAGTACGTGGTCGACGACGTCGAGCCGGCGAGCGGGATCTGGTTCGTGCGGGAGACGCGGACGCCCGGGATGGCTTCCAGTCGTTCCAGAAGATTTGTTCTAAATCGATGTCCGTCTTCAGGAGTGGGATAGGTCACCGGGTCGGGAGCCGTGTAGAGAGCCACCAATCCCTCAGAATAGAATCCACGCTCTGTATTCCAGAGTCGGCTGTAGCTGCTCGCGAGCAGCGAAGCGCCGAGCAGGAGGACGAAGGCGAGTGCCACCTCGGTGACGACCAAGCCGGTCCGGATCCGCGCTCCGGTCCGCCCACCCGCGAGCCCCCGGCTGTTCGCGTCCATCATCTGGCGGGGCTGTGTGCCGGCCGCCTGCAGCGCGGGCAGCATCCCGACGAGCATCGCGGTCGCCGCCGTGACGAAGAGACCGAACGCGAGCACCCAGACGTCGATTCCGATCTCGTCGGCCCGGGGCAGCGACGTCGGCAGGATCCGCAGGAGCGCGGGCAGCGATCCGGCGGCGAGCGCGATCCCCGCCACGCCTCCGAGCGCGGCGAGCACGGCGCTCTCGGTGAGGAGCGCGCGCACGAGCCGACTCCGGCTCGCACCCAGCGCGGCCCGCACGGCCATCTCCCGACGCCGGGCCAGCCCACTCACGGAGAGCATGTTGGCGATGTTCACACACGCGATCGCGAGCACGAGGCCGACCGCGGCGAGGAGGAAGAAGAGCGTCGCCCGAACGTCGCCGACCATCTCGTCGAGGAGACCCCGGACACGGGCGCGCTTGCTCCCCTGGATCTCGGGGTACTGCTCCCCGAGACGGGTCTGGATGACGTTGAGATCGGCCTGTACGCTCTCGGTCGTCGCTCCGTCAGCCAGCCGGCCGAGCACCCAGTATCCCGCCGAGTCGCGGTCGTCCCGCTCCTCGTCCACGAGCGACGTCCAGATCTCGCCCCCGATCCGGGGCACCGTGAAGCCGGACGGCATGACGCCCACCACCACGTGCGGGACGCCGTCCAGGGAGAGCGTCCTGCCGAGGATCTCGGGGTCGGAGCCGAAGCGGTCGTGCCACACCCGGTACGAGAGGAGCACGACGGGCTGCGCCCCGTCCCGATCGTCGTCCGGCCCCAGGTACCGGCCCATGAGCGGCTCGACGCCGAGGGCTCGGAACGCACCGGAGGTGAACATCCCGCCTCGGACCATCTCGGCACCTTCGACGGTCTGGAGCACCCACTGCTCGTCGGAGGTGAGCCCGAACGCCTCGACACCGACGCCGCCTTCGGCCGCGAACGCCTCCCAGTCGAAGAAGGTCGGCACCGAGAGCGGAAAGCTCTCAGCGAACCGGCGGAGCTGCGAGCTCGGGTGGTCCGCCCAATCCGGGTTGGTCTGCCGGATGAGTACGAGTCGGTCGGGCTCGGGGTAATCGAGAGGGCGCAGCAGGACGCCGTTCACGACGCTGAACACCGAGGTGGTCGCGCCCACCGCGAGCGCGACTGTCGCGATCACCGTCGCGGAGAACCCGAAGCGCATCCGCACGCTCCGGAGCGCAACCCGCACGTCACCCGTCCACCCCGCCGTCCCGTCCATCCCCGTCTCCTCCGTGATCCGTCGAAGCCCGCGCGGCCTCATGCGCACGAGCTGCCCCCAGAGCCATCCGTGCGCCCGCACCCGTCCCGATGCCATGCGGATCGCCCCGAAGCGCTCCGCCAGGTCCCGCGCGATCTCGTCGCGGAGGCCGTCCGGCACCAAGAGCGCGACGAGCGCCCTCGCGTAGGCGGGGAGCCGCACGGGCCGGCTCACGTCGTTTCGAGCTCCTGCTCGACCCCGTCCCACATGTTCAGGAGCGTGTCCCGCGACGCCCTCAGCGCCTCGACGCCCTCGGGCTCGATGCGGAAGTACCGGCGCGGCTTGCCGTCCTCGCCGTCGCGCGGCGCCTCCATCGACGAGCGCACCAGCCCTTTCTCCTCGAGCCGGGTCAGCGTGATGTAGATGGTGCTGATCGCCGAGGAGCGGCCCGCGGTGCGGTCCAGCTCCTCCTGGATCGTCGCGCCGTACGCTCCGTCACCGAGCCGCAGCACGGCGAGCAGCGCGAGCTGCTCGAACTCACCCAGATGATCGTTCTTGCCCATCGGCCCACTCGCTCCGCCGTATGACTTACATCATAAATGTTACGACGTAAGGGTCGGCGGGGGAAGGGGCTCCGTCAGGTCGGACCGAAGAGCTCCGTCAGCGCCCGGGCCGCGGCTCGCGTAAGACGCGATCGGGTATACAACGCCGCGCCGCGCGCCGTATGTTTCGAGTTCCTCTGCGGCTGCCGGATCCCGCTTCACGCAGCACCCGACGCCATGCACTCCATCACCCGCCCCGCACGCCCGACGAAGAACGACGTCGATCTGAGCCTCGTGCCGCGCGAGGTGACCGACGACGACACGCGCATCTATCGCGAGCTCGTCTCGACCGATCTCTCACCCGAGCAGATCCGTCAGATCGAGGAGCCTCCGCGCACGTACGAGCGGCAGAAGGAGGTGCTGGCGGTCCACTGGCACCAGGAGTTCGTGCCGCTCGCGGCGGTTCGCACCCGAGTCCAGGCGCTCTTCCCGCACCGCGAGGAGGAGCTGATCATCCCGACACAGCACAACGTGCTGTCGACGTGGGACGGACACACCGGCGTGGAGGTCGACTGCTACTCGGCCGGCTTCAATCGGAAGGTCCAGCTCCTGATCCACTTCGCCAACGAGAAGATCGAGGGTCGGGGTGACGTCTTCCGCTCGATGCTCGACCACACGTTCAAGTACCGGTCGGGTCAGCTCTTCGAGTTCCTCGACACCCTGCTCGACCGGCACTTCCAGGACCGGGTCGACGAGGCCGCGGGCGAGACGTGGGCCGATGAGGACACGGTGGAGTTCGCACGCATCCACGCCGCACGTCTCAAGGAGATGATCGAGCAGGCGTACCGCTCGACGCCGCCCGAGATGATCAAGAACAAGCTCCTGCGCAACTACATGGACCGGTGGCGGGAGACGTACGGCGACCCGCTCATCGACCACGTGCAGGTCTTCCTCAAGGCGCTCAAGGGGATCGTCAAGCGCAACTTCGCGCTCGACTACTTCTACCGGACCGAAGAGGTGATCGAGGAGGTACGCTCGCTGGGCGGGTGCATCGTGATCCCGCACCCCGAGCAGTTCTGGCCGGTCCTCCTCGACGATCTGAACATCGACGGAATCGAGGTCTGGAACCCGCAGTCCTTCGAATACACCGAGTTCCTCATCGACGTGGTGACGCGCAAGAACCGGGAGCGCGCCCGCGCCGACCGGCCGATCTTGATCACCATGGGCGACGACTGTCACATGGGCGAGAAGGTGAAGGATCCCCGACACCAGGACGCGCTCAAGGCGAGCCGTGAGATCGGCGTGCAGCCGCCCTGGGACGACCTGAACATCCGCAAGAGCCTGATCGTGGCCCGGGCGGACCGGTCGAACCTCATCCGCGAGTACCGCGCGCGCCTCGCCTGACGGCGCCGCCCTTCGACCCGCCCGCCCATCCCCCCCAACCACGGAACGACATGGCAAGCGGCTCACGCAGCGGCGAGTTCGCGCACGACTCGCTCCAGGACACCGCCAGCATCGGCAAGTATCTGGAGGCGCTCGCCCAGGGCTTCACCTCGGGCACGCTCGAGTTCACCTCGGGCAAGAGGTCGATCAAGCTCGAGCCCACGGGTCTGCTGGAGCTCTCGCTCAAGGCGAAGAAGAAGGACGGCGAGGCGCGGCTCTCGCTCGAAGTGATCTGGAAGGAGCCGAAGCGCCGCAAGCCGACGTCGCCGCCGCTGAAGATCGCGCCGGGCAAGACCGACTGACGCCGCCGCGACGCGAGCGCCCCCCGTGCCCGACCACCCCGTCCCGTTCCTCGACGAGGATCTCAAGCGGAACTTCCGCTTCCTCGTGCTCGAGGTGATCAAGCAGATCGGCTCGGCCGTGCGCGTGCTCGAGGGCCACGGCGACGTCGACGTCGAGAAGCTGACCAGCCGCGACGACTACATCGACCACCTGCGCACGCAGATCGAGAACAAGTGCTTCGGGCTGCTGCGTCAGCGGACGCGCATCGAGAAGCAGACGGTCGACCTGCTGCGCGCCACGACGACCGTCACGACGAATCTCGAGCGCATCGCGGACCACGCGATCTCGATCGTGCACCAGTCGCGGCGCCTCGACCCGCCGGACTTCCTCGACGTCTACGACATCGAGCCCTTCTTCGACGCGATCTTCACCTCGCTGCGCGAGGTGGTCAGCGCCTACGAGAACGTCGACACCGACGGTGCGGTCCGCATCGCGGATCAGGAGCCCGTGCTCGACCAGCTCTACAGTGACCGGTTCCGGCGGATCCTCGGCGAGCTGAAGTCCGAGCCCGAGCAGGTGCAGAACCTCGTCACCTCGCTCCTGATCATCCACTACCTGGAGCGCATCGGCGACTGCCTGCAGAACATCGGCGAGGCGATCATCTCGGCCGAGGTCGGCGAGCGCATGAAGATGCGCGCCTACCGCGAGCTCGCGGGCTCGCTCGACATGGACGTCGAGAGGCCGAACCTGCAGGAGGTGGACTTCGTGGGGCTGTGGGGGACGCGCTCCGGCGCGCAGATCGGGAAGGTGCGCGCCGGGGAGCTCGAGAAGGAAGGCGGCGAGGCCATCTTCAAGCGCGGCCACCCCGACAAGCTCCGCAAGGAGCGCGAGGCGATGGACCGCTGGAGCGCGCTGGCTCCCGGACTCGCACCGAAGGTCATCCGGTACCAGGAGGCCGAGCGCGACACGATGCTCGTCGAGTACCTCAAAGGGCGCACCCTGCTCGAGATCGTGCTCAACGCGAAGATGCCGTACGTGGAGCAGGTCGTGCGCCGCGTGCAGGAGACGCTCGTGCACATCTGGCTCGACACGAAGGAGGACGCGCCCGTCCGGCCCCGCTTCCTTGCGCAGCTCGAGAAGCGGCTCGAGGACGTGTACCTCGTGCACCCGTACTTCCGCTCCGAGGGTCAGGAGATCAGCGGGCTGCACGTGGCCACGCTGCACGAGCTCATCGAGGCGAACCGACACCTCGACGAGGAGCTCGTGGCGCCGTTCTCCGTCTTCGGGCACGGCGACTTCAACCTCGACAACGTCATCTACAACGCCGAGAACGACTCGGTGCACTTCATCGACCTGCACCGGTCGAGGCGCATGGACTACGTGCAGGACATGTCGGTCTTCCTCGTGTCGAACTTCCGCATCCCGGAGTTCCGGCCACGCCGGCGTGCAGCGCTCAACCGGGTCATCGATCTACAGCTCGCCTTCGCGCGCTCCTTCGCGAAGGAGCAGAACGACGCGACGTTCGACGCGCGACTGGCGCTCGGGCTGGTGCGCTCCCTCGTCTCGTCGACCCGGTTCGACATCCGACGCACCTTCGCCGAGGAGATGCTGCGGCGCGGCATGTACCTGCTCGAGAGCCTCTCGAACGTGAAGGACGGTGACTACGCCTCCTTCCATCCACCGCGCGACGTGCTCATCTACACACCCGAACGCCAGACCGCGAGCCCCTGACCCTGGACGCCTCCGTGACCCGGATCGCCGTCGTCGGAAACCCCGGAAGCTGGTCCTCGGACCACCTGCACGAGACCGCGGGCCGGCTCGCCGGCTCCAGCGCTCTCGTCGATCCCGCGCACCTCTCGCTCGACATCGAGGCCGGGCGGGTGCGGGCGGGCGACGTCGACCTGCACGACTTCGACGCGATCATCATGAAGAAGATCGGTCAGGGGTACCGGCCCGAGTACGCGGACCGACTCGACATGCTGCGCTTCGTGCAGGAGCGCGGCGTGCCCGTCTACTCCGACCCGACACGCATCCTGCGGGTGATCGACCGGCTGGCGTGCACGGTGACGCTGGCTTCGAACGACATTCCCATGGCCCCGACCGTCGTCACGGAAGACGTGGACGAGGCGGTCGACGCCGTGGAGCGTTTCGAGCGCGCCGTGGCCAAGCCGCTCTTCACGAGCAAGGCGCGCGGGATGGAGGTCATCGAGGCGGGCCCGGGGGCGCGCGCGGCGATCGAGGCGTTCCGGGCCGCCGACAACCCGGTGATGTACATCCAGAAGATGCTCGAGCTGCCGGGCCACGACCTGGGCGTGGTCTTCATGGGCGGCGAGTACGTGACCACGTACGCGCGCCGGGGCGGCGACGACACGTGGAGCACCTCCGTGCTGGGCAAGGGGAAGTACACGGCGTACGACCCGCCCGACGAGATCATCGACCTTGCTCGAAGGGCACAAGATCCTTTCGGACTTACATTTACATGTGTCGACGTGGCCGAGACGGCGATCGGACCCGTGGTCTGGGAGGTCTCGGCATTCGGGGGCTTCCGCGGCCTGCGCGAGGCCCGTGACATCGACGCCGCCGACCTGTACGTGCGCTTCGTACTCGAACGTCTCGGGCGCGAGCCCCGGGACGCCGCGGCGGACTAGAAGGTGTGCGCCGTACGCGAGTCGACGAGGCCCGGAGTCCGATGAAGCTTCCGGGGAGCACGTCGGCGTTCGCCGAGATGCTCACGATCGGTGAGGACGGCGCGCCGGTCGTGCTCGACCACGCGATCCGCCTCGATGTCAACGGCTGCGTCATCGACGTGGCCACGAACGAGCCGGAGCTGGAGGCGAAGCTCCGACGCTACTTCGCCGAGCTGATCGTGGCGGGGGCGGGCGGCGCCACCGACCCGACCGGCGACGAGGGGGCCCACGCCGCCGCGCCCGACTTCCGCATCGTCTGCATCGAGGCGCCCGTGCTGGAGCTCGACGCCGACTTCACAATCAAGACGCCGGAGCCGGGCAAGACGAAGATCAAGGAGGAGTGGGTCGACCTGTCCGACGGGCGCGTGGTCCGGAAGCGCCTCACCGGAATGGTCTTCGCCTTCGGCGGCGACCTTCACCTCGCCTACGGACCGTGCCTGCGCTACGACAACCAGGTCGTGAACTTCGTCAACAACCGCTACATGCAGTGGCGCCTTGCACAGGGCTTCGTGCTCGCGCATGCGGGTGCGGTGGGACGGGACGGGCGCTGTCTCGCGCTGTGCGGGCCGTCCGGAGCCGGCAAGTCGACGGCGGCGCTCGGGCTGGTGGGCGATGGCCTCGATTTCGTGAGCAACGACCGGCTGCTGCTTCGACCGCGTGGGGACGGAGACACCCCCGACCGCGGTGCCGGGCCGGCCGGCCCCCGGGGCGTCGAGGTGTACGGGATCCCCAAGCACCCACGCGTGAACCCCGGCACGATCGTGCACAATCCGATGCTCGAGTCGATGATCGCGACCGAGGAGCGAGCCCGCCTCCTGGCGCTCCCCCCCGACGAGCTGCGCGAGCTGGAGGACAAGTACGACGTCCTCATCGACGAGTTGGTGGGGCCGGGCCGCTTCCGCATGCACGGCGACCTCGAGGCGCTCGTCGTCTTTCACTGGACGGGCGAAGGGGCGCCCACCGCGCGGGACATCGACCTCGCGGAGCGGAGGGAGCTGCTCCCGCTCATCACGAAGTCGCCGGGGCTCTTCTACGAGCCCGAGGAGGACCAGGAGCTCGACCTGAGCGACGAGCGCTACCTGCGCACGCTCGGGGCCAGCCGCGTCGTCGAGATCACCGGGACCCAGGACTTCGACGTCGCCCGTCGGCTCTGCCTCGAGGTGCTCGACGGAGCGGGTGGCTTCGACGGAGCGAGTGGCCTTGGCTGAGCCGGGAGGCCACCCGTCGGCCGATCCGTTCCTCGAGGACGACTTCGAGGCCGCGCACACTACGGGCGAGCCGCCCCCCACCCGGGTGCGCGTCACCCGCGCGGTGCACATCCCCGATCGGGTCCGGCTGGCCCGCTACCGGCACGCACCCGAGCTGGGAACCTCGATTTTGTTCTTCTCGGGCGGCTCGGGGCTGCGAAGCCTCAGCCGCACCATGGTCCGGTACACGCACGGCTCCCGACACATCATCACGCCGTTCGACTCCGGCGGCTCGAGCGCGAAGCTCCGTCGCTCGTTCCGCATGCCGGCGGTGGGCGACCTGCGCAACCGACTGATGGCACTCGCCGACACCTCGGTCCTGGGCAACCCGGAGATCTACCGCCTCTTCGCCTTCCGCTTCCCCGAGGAGGGGGAGGCCGACGAGCTGAAGCGGTGGCTCGACCGGATGGTGCGCGGCACCGATACGCAGGTGAAAGAAGTGCCCGAACCGCTGCGCTCTATCGTGCGGCGTCACATCGGCTTCTTCCGGGACGCGATGCCGGACAGCTTCGACCTGCGCGGGGCGAACATCGGCAACCTCGTGCTCACGGGCGGCTACCTGAACCAGGGCCGGAAGCTCGACTCTGTGCTCTACCTCTTCAGCCAGCTCGTCGAGGTGCGCGGCATCGTCCGGCCGGTCGTCGACCGTGACCTGCACCTCGTGGCGGATCTGGCGAGCGGTCGGCGCGTGGTGGGGCAGCACAAGATGACGGGCAAGGAGCGCACGCCGCTCGACAGCCCGGTCGAGCGCCTCTGGCTCTCGCGCTCCCGCACCAATCCCAAGCCGTACCGGCCCCGGATCCCCGAGGCCGTCGACGCCCTCATCCGCTCGGCGGAGCTGATCTGCTACCCGGTCGGCTCGTTCTGGACCAGCGTGCTCGCCACGCTGCTGCCCGAGGGTGTCTCGGACGCCGTGGCCGCCGCGGACGTCCCGAAGGTGTACGTGCCCAACCCGAGCCACGACCCCGAAGAGATCGGGATGGGCCTGGTGGACAAGGTCGAGACGCTCACCCGCCACCTTCGGGAGGGCGCCTCGAAGCGGACGCCCGCCGACCGGCTCCTTCAGTTCGTGCTGCTGGACGCGAAGGGCGCCGCCGTGCCCAGGAAGACGCTGCGCGCCGTGGAAAAGCTGGGCGTGCAGGTGGTGGACGTCCCGTTGATGACCGAGCGAAGCCGTCCCTACCTGGACGACGAGCTCCTGGCCGAAGCGCTGCTCTCCTTCGTGTAGCGCCGCCGCACCCGCGCGGCCCGCCACCCGGGCGGAGCCGCACCGCACCGTTGAACCCGAAAGCGCCGAGGAACAGACCCGTGGGCAACGATTCGAAGAAGAAGAGGACCGTCGAGTTCAAGACCCGCCTCCCGCTGCACGAGGCGCTCGGCTACCTGAGGGATCTGCACGCGGCGTTGGAGAGCGGCACCGCCTACCTGCGCCATGAGAACCGTGTCCTCGAGCTGCGACCGTCCGACACGGTCGTCCTGGAGGTCGAGGGCGAGGAGAAGGACGGAAAGCAGTCGATCGAGATCGAGATCGGGTGGGTGGCCCGCCAGCAGGAGGGCGACGGGGAGGACGCCGTGCCGTTCACGATCACGACCGAAGCGCCCGTGATCGAGGCTGAAGAGGACGGGAGTGACGAGGACGACGAAGAAGACCAAGATGACGACGACGAAGGGGAGAAGGATGGCGGTGACGAGGAAGAGGACGACGACGACGAGGACGAAGACGCGCACGACGAAGAGGACGAGGACGAGTCGAAGCGGAACGAGTAGAGCCGGCCCGGGCGTCGTCTCGCGCCGGCGTCGCTGTTACACGAATGCCATGGCGCCGTCATACGCGAGCCCGCAGCTTTCGCCTCCCTGCCCTCGTCCCTCGGCTCGGCCGGGGCAGTTGAATATCGTGCAGCGCGAAGGAGCGGCACCATGAACCACAACGGCGACAAGAGGAGTGTTTCCTTCGAGGGCTTGGTCGGAACGGACGAGGTGATCGCGTACCTCGAGTCCCTCCGGACGGCCCTGGAGAAGGGCACGGTCTACATACGGAACGGGCAGGACGTGGTCGGACTCGAGCCGGCACCCGAGATTACGATGGAGGTCGAGGCGCGCTCCAAGAAGGAGAAGCAGGTGCTGAAGCTGGCGCTTCGCTGGGAGCGGGTGGACGACCCCGAGATCGACCCCCTGGAGGCGTTCGTCATCACGGACCGCGAGCCCGAGCTGCCGCAGGTCGTGATCGAGGAGGTCGAGGAGTAGCACGGCGGGCTGACGCCGGATCCCCGCGCTCGCGCGGGATGTGAGGGCCGGAGGGCGAGTTCCCCTCCGGCCCTTCGTCGTCTCAGCGCTCCGCCGGCTCCTCCGCAAGGCGGAGCGGCTCGATGTGGACGAGGACGTCCAAGACGGGCAACTCGCACGCGAGCAGTCGGTCCTTCACGCGGTGTCCCAGCGAGTGGCCCTCGCGCACGGTCAGTGCACCGTCCACCTCCACGTGGATGTCGACGAGCCAGACGAGCCCGCTGCGCCGCACACGTACCTCGTCGATCCCGAGCACACCGTCCACCGCGGCGGCGACCTCGCGCACCCGCTCACGCACGTCGGGCGGAGCCGCGACGTCCAGGATCTCGCGCAGGCCTCCCCGGAAGAGCCGGACACCGTTCCACCCGATCACCGCGCACGCGACGAGCGCGGCCCAGTCGTCGGCGCTGGCCCAGCCGGGTCCGGCGAGCAGCGCCAACGAGATCCCGACGAAGGCTGCGAGCGAGGTGAGGGCGTCGGCGCGGTGATGCCAAGCGTCGACCTGGATCGCCTGGCTGCCCACGGCGCGACCGCGGCGGTAGAGCCACTGGAACGTCGCCTCCTTGGCCAGAAGGACGACGACGAGCACGCCGAGCGTGAACGGCTCGGGCACGGACTGCGGGGTGACGATCTCGCGCACCGCACCGATCGCGATCCCCACGGCCGCGAGCAGCAAGACGGTCGCTACGACGAGGGCGGCGAGCGGCTCGGCCTTGCCGCGGCCGTACGGGTACGCGCTGGTGGGACCGGACGCGCTCACCTTGAGTCCGCCCAGCACGAGCAGCCCGGTGAAGATGTCGAGCACCGACTCGACGCCGTCCGCGACGAGCGCATACGAGTTGCCGAGGATCCCCGCTCCGATCTTCAGCGTCCCGAGGCTCGCGCTCACGACCAGGGCGACCGTGGTGGCACGCAGCCCCTCGGCGTACGCGATGCGGACCTGGTCCTCGGTGGGGAGCGGCGCGTCGCTTGAGCTCATGCAGTGGAATCTACTGCCGGGGAAGCGGGGGTCGTGCTTCCACTGGGCCGACACCGGCCGAGAAACAGAACGGGCCTCGCTTGCGACGATCCCGTAAAGACTCGGGTGCGCGATCGAAACATCGGACGGCGGCACCTTCCCGCCGGCTCTCCGCTCGATGATGATCACGGCCCGCTTCCCCCCGGCGGGCGCGGGCGAGGCTTCCAGACTCGACCGCTGCAGCGGAAGGATCCATCGGATGAGCCCGTCCTGGCTCGTGACATCGTGTGCCGCGCGAGTGAGCCTGGCGTGGTTGGTGCTGACCGCGGGAGCGTACACCGCTCCCGTGCCGACTCTGTACGCGATGACGCCGCCCGTGGCCGACTCGGCAGCCTCGGCCGCTGCCGCCACCCCGCAGGAGGCGCCCGACCCCCGGCTCAGTGTCGAGGAGCGGCGTCTGATGGCGTATCAGGCCCAAGCCGAGGGGGACGTGGTCGGCGCGCTCGGCTACTTCGGCTCGCTCCACTTCGCCGGAGAGATCGACGCCGAGGCGGCCGTGCGCTACGCACGGCTGCTCAGCGAGCTTGGACGCTTCTCCGAGGCGGTCGAGGTGCTCGAGCCGTTCGGGGACGACCCGGCCGTCGTCTCGCTGCTCGAGCGCAGAGCGCTCCGGGCCGATAGGAACCCGACGGTCGGCGCCGTGGAGGAAAACGACACCGGACCGACGGGGGAGAATGCCAGCGCTCTGATCCCGGGGATCACGGTCGTGATCGACAACTCCGGGCAGAGCTCCGGCCGGGCACCGGACCTGCTTTCCCGCCTCCAGCCGTCTCCGATCGAGGTCCCGCCGGTCCGCGCTCACCACGCTGTGGCGGCCGAAGAAGAGACTCGGGCCGACGTTCGCGAGGAGTCGGGTGAGATGCCGCTCTACGATCGCTCTTCGTTGGAGTCGGTCGGGGGTGGGGGACTCAACGGATCGGAGGTCAGACACCTCATGGCGCGTGCATCGGGCTCCGTCCGGCCGACCGGCGGTGCACTCGAGGTCCGGGTGGATGTTGCGCGTAACCAGCTCTCTCAGGCGGACTACGTCCGGCAGATGACGATGATGCAGGCGAGGGCCGACTCGCTCCTGACAGGCGCCCTGGGCCGGATCGGGGTGGGTGGGCTCGCATCCTTCGAAGACGCCGGCCCGACCCTGGTCGGTGGGTTCGGCTCGGCCGAGCTCCGCCCCGCGGGACGGACCCTGCTGGGCGTCGAGGTCTCCTATGTACCGGCCTGGCACCTGGACCGCCGCACCGATCCGCTCCACGCGATTCGGCTTCGCGACGTGTCGCTCATGGATCCGGGGTTGAGCGCCTTCACCGTCCGGGGCGAAGCCGCCGTCCGATGGGGCTCGACCGGAGAGATCTTCACGTCCGGAGGAGTCTTCCGGTTCACGGACGAAAACGAACGGACCTTCGCATATGGTCACATCCGGATCCCACTTCGCAGCGGAACGTTCTCCCTAGCCGTCGAACCGAACATCTACGGCGAGCAGTCGCTCGTCGATCAGGCGGACGGCTTCTTTCATCCGCTCGAATACGGTCGCGTCGGGCTCCGGGCTTGGGTCGGCGTCCGATTCGGACAGCTCGCGATGTCCCTGGAGGGTAATCCGCACTGGTTCGGGTACCCCGGCATCAGCGGCATCGGACTCTCCGGGAGCGTGCTGACCAGTCTGTCGGTGGGACCGTTCGACCTGTTGGGCGACCTGCTCTTCTACGACCAGGCCGTCGACTCCTTCATCTGGGCCCTTCTCGGGGTCCGCGTGCCGATCACCTGACGGGCGACCGAAGCCCCGGAGGCGCCGCCCTTTGACACGCGGCCGCGTCGCGCCGCACACTTCGCCGACACGCTCACCGCTTCCCATGGGAGCCATGGCAGCTCGCAGCCGCTACCCAGGTCTCCGCGCCGCACTCCGGGCACTTCCACCCGTCTTCGGGCTTGCACTGGCCGCTCCCCCCTCCCCCGCAGCCGCCCAGACGGCCGTCGAGCCCTTCAAGGTCGGCACCTTCGAGATCGACGGCGCCCCGACGGTGGGTGTCGTGCTGCGCGATCGCTGGATCGTGGATCTGGACGAGGCGAACGCGGTGCTGGAGCGCGACCCGCGCTACCCCGCGATCCCGGCACCGGCCGACATGATCGACCTCATCAGCCGCTACGAGTACGGGATGAGGGCGCGGCTGTACGAGCTCGTGAACCACGTCGTCGAGCAGGGGATGCTCGACGGCGCCCGCCCCGAGTATGTGCACGAGCTCGAGGACGTCACGACGCTCCCACCGATCCTGTACCCCGGCAAGATCCTGAACGCGGCCGTCAACTTCTACAGCCACGTCAACGAGACCGGCAACGAAGAGGAGCGGGCCGAGGCGCGTCGGCAGCGCCGTGAGAACCGCGGCGTGCCCTACCTCTTCCTCAAGCCGAGCCGGGGCGCCGTGGTCGGCAACGGCCAGCCCATCGTGCTCCCCCACGGCCGCACGATGATCGACTGGGAGGTCGAGCTCGGCGCGGTGATCGGCCGGGCCGGCAAGTACATCTCCGCGGACGACGCCGAGGCGCACGTCTTCGGCTACATGGTGACGATGGACATCTCGGACCGGGGCGGGCGTCCGCCGGGCGGCAACCCGCTGACCTCGGACTGGTTCGTCGGGAAGGGGCACGACACCTTCGCACCGCAGGGACCGTGGATCGTGCCGAAGGAGTTCTACGGCAACCCGATGGAGATCCTGCGCCAGTCGCTCGACATCGGTGACGAGCGCATGCAGGAGGCGAGCGCGGGCGACATGATCCACTCGCTCTGGGAGCTCGTCGAGTACGGTTCCTCGATCATCACCCTCTACCCGGGCGACGTGATCAACAACGGCACGTCCGGCGGAACCGGGATGGGGACCGCCGTACGAGGCGAGCAGCGCTTCCTGCAGCCGGGCGAAGTGATCTCCGCGACGATCGAGGGGATCGGGACGCTGACGCACCCCGTGGTGTCCGAGCCGGAGCCGCAGGGGCTCACGGGCGCGCAGCTCACGCCGGTATGCGAGTACCGGAGCTGCGACTGAGGGCAAAGCGCGCGGGCGTCACCCTCAGGGCCGGGGAGCGTCGCTCCCCGGCCCTGGTCCTCGTTTCTCCGCCGGGACGGGACCGAACCGCGCGTTCGGCGGCCCGAGCCTCAGCCGGTCAGCAGCAGCCCGTCAGCTTCCGATGACGTTCACGCCGTCGGCGTTGACGTCGTCGTCACCGTTGTCGGTGAAGGTGACGTCGTCGAGACGTACGCGACCCGTGTTCGGGTCCGTCTGCTCGAAATCCAGCGCGTTGTCCCCGTTGTCGGCGAACTCGGAGTCCTCGATGGTGCCGAGAATCCGGCCCGGACCGAAGTCCTCGAGCTGCACGCCGTCGTCTCCGCTGGCGTTGGCGATCACGTCCTCGAAGCGGATCACGAGGTTACCGCCACTCTCGGCGAGCGGATCGTCCGTGTCCTCCCGGTCGGCGTCCTCGGAGACCTTGATGTTCTCGTCGGTGCTGCCCGTCGCCTCGACGTCCTCGAGGCGCAGCATGACGTTGCCCTCACCCTCCTCGTCGAGGTCGATGCCCTCGTCGGCGGAGTTGTTGGCGGTGACGCCCTCCATCACGACCAGGATGCCACCGTCGCCGGCCTCGTCGATGTCGAAGCCGTCTTCGAGATCGGGATCGTCGCTCCCGGCCTCCTGCGGCTGGGAGCCGTTCTCGTCGAACGACGAGTCCTCGATCCGGGCCCAGGTCCCGCCTTCACCCTTCTCGTCGAGCTCCAGGCCGTCTCCGGCGTTGCCGTCGAAGTGCGAGTCCTCGACGCGCAGACGGATCGAGCCCCGCCCTCCTTCGTTGATTCGGGTGCCGTCGAAGTCGGAGAAGTTGGTGTTCTGCTCGTCCGCGCCGGCGAAGCCGTTCCCAGTCACGATGGCCTCGTCGAAGATCACGAAGAGCCCGGCGCGGGAGCCGATCGGGCCCTGGGCCGTGCTCGCCTGCTCCTCGAGCCAGAATCCGCTCAGGCCGTTGTCCACGAGCGCGACGTCGTCGAAGGAGACACGCACGGTGCCTCGCGCCCCGGCCGGGACCTCCATGTAGATGCCGTTTC
Organism: Longimicrobiales bacterium; assembly: GCA_028280205.1. GTDB lineage: Bacteria > Gemmatimonadota > Gemmatimonadetes > Longimicrobiales > Gaopeijiaceae > UBA2589. The sequence goes on along the minus strand of JANQME010000384.1, from coordinate 3,314 downwards.
CGGCGGCGCCCGCGATTGTCAGATCCTCGAAGTGCACGTTCCCGCCCCCGAGGATCACGAAGGCGTCACCCCCGCTCGGCTCTCCCACACGGTCGGCCGGTGCGATCGGGTCGTCGATGTCGATGTCGGGTCCGGAGATCGTGTAACCGTTGCCGTCGACGAAGAGCGGAAGGCGGCTGTCGTACGTCAGCGGCGCGTCGAGCACGACGTCGCCCTTCAGCTCGACCTTACGAACGCGGCGGCTCGTGGACGCTTCCGTGAGCGCTGCCTGCAGGCCGGCCGCGTCGGAGACGGTGACCTTCGCGAAGTCGGGACCTTCGGTCAGCGAGTCTTCGACCGCCGGGGCGGTCGGGGAGTCGGCACAGGCGCCGGCGACGAACGCCGCAAGCGCGAGACCGGACAGACGCTGGACGTGCTTCATGGAATCCTCACTGTTGCGCGGGGGAGGGGGGTCGGACCCGGACGAGCTCGATCCGAGCTCGTCGGGACTCGTGATTCTGCGAAGGCCGTCGCGACGTACAACGCACGTCCTGCGTCGAAACCGTCACGAATCGGGAACTCGGGGCGTTACGTTCCGGAGCGTGGCGTCCAAGCACGCCGCCTCGCGGAGCCCGGCGTGTACCAAACGTGAAACGGCGAGAGGTCCCCGTTGCCTCGAATGCTCGTCCCCGTGACCATCCCTTGTCCTCCCACACACCGGGCGTGGATCCACGTCCGACGTGCAAACCGTGTCCCGGAGGTCCTGACCGAGTCGTGATCGCCTGCGTTCTCGCTGCGGCGCTGCTCGGCCTCTTCGCTGGGATGGCGCCGGGTCCTTACACGACGATGGTCGCCGCCACGGGACTCGAGCGTGGCTTCCGGGCCGCCGTGCCCATCGCGCTCGCGCCGCTCCTGACCGACGTGCCTCCCATGATCGTCTCGACGCTGGTCGTGCGACGTCTGAACTGGACCGCGCTGACGCTCCTCGGGATTTCCGGCGGCGTCGTCGTGGCGATGATCGGAATCCGCTTCCTGCGCGCCCACGGCACCCCGAGCATCCCCGAGCACGTCGTCGCGAAGGGCGGCGAGCCGGGCCGCGAGCCCGGGACACCGAGTGTGCGCTTCGGGCACGTCCTCACGACGAACCTGCTCAATCCGGCGCCGTGGATCTTCTGGTTCGTCGCGGCAGCTCCGCTCTTCCTCATCCAGTGGAACGCGAGCCCGCTGAGAGGCGCCGTCTTCCTGGTGATCCTCTTCGCCGTGAACATCGGCTCGGCGGCGAGTCTGGCGTGGATCGCCTCCCACGCGCGTCAGGCGCTCACGCCCGTCAACCAGCGCCGCGTCCTGGTCGCTGCCGGGGTGGCGCTCGCGAGCGTGGGGACGGTCATGGTATGGCAGGCGCTCGAAGGTAACTTTCAGGCGATGATCGACGGACAGATCGCGGTGCGCGGCGTATTCTCCGGTCGAGGATGAGAGGCCCCTCGTGACGTCCGCGTCGCGGCCCGGCCCAGCCCTGATCGCGGACGCGGTCGGCGGCCTCGTGCGGCTCGCGATGGCGCCCGTGCCGATCGGTGTCCGCCGCCTCGCGATCCTCGTCCCCTTTCTCGCGCTCCTCGTCTTCGTCCAGGCCGTACACTGGCTCGGCTTCCTGCTCGACGAGGTCTTCTTCCGGGGATACCGGAAGGTGGAGGTGCGCGAGCCGCTTTTCGTGGTCGGGATGCCGAGGAGCGGCACCTCCTTTCTTCATTCGACGCTGGCCGAGGACGACGAGCGCTTCACGACGCTCCGGCTCTGGGAGCTCGTCCTCGCGCCGTCGTTGAGCGAACGGGCCTTCTGGAGCGGCCTCGTACGGCTCGACGCACGCCTCGGCGCCCCCCTCGTCCGGCTCGGTCGTGCGCTGGAAGGTTTCGCGGTGGACCGCATGGACGGAGTTCATCCGGTCGACTTCGACGAACCGGGAGAGGACTTCCTCTTCCTCCTCCCGGTCTTCGCCTGCTTCCTGCTGGTCGCGGCCTTCCCGCTCAACCCCCATGTCTGGGCGCTGACGCGGATCGACGACTGGTCCCCGCCACGCCGACGCCGTCTCCTCGCCTTCTACCGCTCCTGCCTGCAGCGGCACCTCTACTGGACCGCCGGACGGGGCGACGGCGACCCCGGACGGATCCGCATTCTGAGCAAGAACCCGTCGTTCACGGCGTGCGTGCGCACCCTGCTCGAGACTTTCCCGGACGCGCGCTTCGTCTGCTGCTTCCGCGACGTTCGCGAGGCGATCCCTTCGCAGCTCAGCTCGCTCGGACCCGCGGCCGAGGCGTTCGGGTGGAACGGAGCGGACCCGGCCGTTCGCGACCGCTTCGTGGAGATGTACGACGGCTTCGCGCGACGGTCCGTCGGTCTGGCCGAGAACCTCGGGCCACAGCGGTGCGCCTGCCTGGAGCTCCGCGCGCTGTCGGCCGACGTGTCCGCCGCCGTCGGGCGCGTCTACGGCGGCTTCGGCTGGAGTCCGTCGCCGACGTTCGGTGAGCGGCTCGCAGCGCGCACACGGCGCTCGGCCGGCTACACTAGCCGACACCGCTACGATCTGGACGACTTCGGACTTTCGTCCCACGATCTGGAACGACGCTTCGCATCCTCTCTGCAGCGACTCCGTGAGCTCGCCGCAGGCGGCACCGCCGAAGTCGCCTCCTCCGGTTTGGAGATCACCGCGTGAAGTCCGTTTCCGGTGCGACACCCCCTCGGCCGCAGCCGTCGATCCCGCCCGCATCGCCGGACCCGCAGGTCTTCGAGCATATGAGAGTAGTCGTCTTCTCCGATGCGATCCCCGGTCGAAACGGGGTCGGCACCTTCTACGACGACCTCGCCGACGCGCTCGAGGAGCATCTGGGCGCGATCCGGATCATCGCGCCGGCCGCGGAGCCCGAGGAGGGCGAGGCGGGTTGGTCGCTCCCCATGCCCGGCGATGCCACACAGCGCATGCATATCCCGTGGGTCCCGAAGCTGTGGAACCAGGTGCGGTGGACGAAGCCCCACGTGATCCTCGCGGCCACGCCCAGCCTGTACGGCGTGACCGGCCTCGTGCTCGCCGCGCGCCTCCGCTCCGGCGCCGCGCTCTGTTACCACACCGAGTTCGCGAAGCTCGCGGGCACGTACTGGACCGACGTGCGGAAGTACTTCATGCCGGCCCTGCTCTCCTGGTGGGACCGTGTGCTCGTGCGGGTCAGCCCGGCGGTACTCGCGCCTAACCTGGAGCTCGCCGAGGTGCTGGCCGCGAAGGGCCGCAACGACGCTCGCGTCATGGGCACGCTCGCCCCCAAGGTGTTCGTCGACTCCGAGCCGGC
>JANQME010000336.1 GCA_028280205.1 Longimicrobiales bacterium | reverse complement strand
ATCATGACGATCCTACACGAGCCGGCGGAGGCGGTTCGTCGGCCGCGGTACCGAGACCCTCCGCCCGCACCGCCTCGACGATCGTCGCGACCCACCGTCGGAAGAGGCGAGCGCCCTTCTCCGGGGTGGCGAGCGAGGCCCGCCCCAGCACGCCCCCGGACTCGATCGGGGGTGTCGGCACCCTGCGCCGCGTATACTTTCGGAGTGCCGGTCCGTGCGGCACGAAGTCGCGGATCTCGTCCACGCGGACGGACCCGGGTGCGAGGTGCATCATGAGCGAAGTCTCCAGCTCCGCCCCGTGCTCGGCCTCCGGGTCGGACTCCACGATGTCGGAGACGTCGATCTGATAGAGGTCGTAGACGGACTTGGACGCCGGCACCGAAGGCGTCATCAGCAGGCTCTCGAGGAGCGGCTCGAAGCGGTGGGCCGTGATGATCACGAAGTGCCGAACTCCGTCGTCGTTCCAACGCGCCAGCAGCTCGTTCACGGCCCGGTGGAAGGTCTTGCGCCGGAGCCCCGCGGCCCCCGGGAACGGACCTCCGCCGGCCACCACACCGTAGGAGAAGGGCGGCGCCCGGAGGATGCCGAGCCGCTCGGACACGGCGGTCGAGACACGAGCGGCGAGCGCGAGGTTCGTCCCGACCGGGAGGTGGGGCCCGTGCTGCTCCAGCGCGCCGACGGGAAAGACGAGACGGGGTTCTTCCGCGAGGCGGGCCCCGATCTCGGTCCACGGCAGCTCATCGATCGCGTATGACATTCGACTCTCCGTCGTCGACCCGCTCGCCACTCCGGCGGACGCTGTCGCACATCGGTCCGTGGCTCGCGGTCGTCGCGCTGTGGATGTGGACCGGTGGGAGCACGGCTTGGCCGCTCCTCGCGGCGCTCGCCGGCCTGGGTATCGCACTCGCGCGCCCCTTACGGCCGCCGAGCCGTGCGCGGGCCGCCGGGTTGGGATTGCTCACCCTCGGCATCCTCGTCGCATTCGGCGCCGAGCGCCAGTTGACGTACGTGGTCGACGAGTGGGAGCGCTACTGGGCCCAGCGCGTCGACCGGATCGGCGATCTACTCAGCGACGAGCTCGATCGGCGCCAACTCGCCGGGGAGGCGGCGGCCGACGCGCTCGTCGAGCGGTGGAGTGCGGGGCGGAAGGTGGACGCCACGGACGTGGCCGAGCTGCGCAGTCGGTTCGGCGCGTCGGCGCTGGCGCTCTACGACGCTTCCGGCAGACTGGTGGCCTGGGACGGTATGCACCGCGGAAAGGTGCCCGAGGCGGTGGCGCGCGGCGAGCGTCGTCAGTCGTATCGCGATCTCCCGCTGTTCGGCTACCTCTATCTGACTTCGCGGAGTGAGGACGGGAGCGTCGCCGCCGCGGCGTACCTGCTGCGCGCTTCGCTTCCGGACGGGCTCAATGCCGACATGGGCGATCTGGCCAGTCGCTTCTACGGGGAGACGGGCGAGCGCATCCGGATCACGGAGGAGGACCCGGGGATCGCCGAGGCGGTCTGGGACCTGGCGCTCGACGACGACCGCTTGCTCTCCGTGGTGCTCGCGCGCCCGAGCGTCGAGGATCGGGCGACGGCGATCCGGGCCCGATGGAGCGTCTGGGTCTTCGGCCTGGTCGGGATCGCGTGGCTGCTGCTCGCGTTCGGCGGGCCGCGGGACCGAATGCAGGCGCTCGCCGCCGCGCTGGCGCTCGTGGCCGCCGCGGCCTGGGTTCCGCTCGACCGGGTGGACGCGGTCGGTGTCGTCTTCGATCGTGCCGCATTCGCGCTGCCGGGACTGGGGACGTCGCTCGG
>JANQME010000332.1 GCA_028280205.1 Longimicrobiales bacterium | reverse complement strand
TCGGGCGCTTCGGCGCCCTTGCCGCCGCGTTCGGGCTCTGCGCCTGCGCCGCGTCGGCTCCACCGCGATCGACGGCCGACTCCACCGCGGACCGGGCGGACGCGCTCACGCGTCCCGACCTCGAGCGCCTGGAAGCGATCTACCGCGCGCGACAGGACAGCGCGCTGCTCGAGGTGCATGAGGCGGACGTACGCTTCATGACGGGTATGATCCACCATCACGCCCAGGCGCTGGTGATGTCCGCGCCGGCGGAGAAGAACGGTGCCTCCCGATCCATCCGCACGCTCACCGCACGCATCGTGAACGCGCAGCGCGACGAGATCGCAGTGATGCAGCGGTGGCTCGGCGAGCGCGGTCGTCCCGTTCCGGAGGTGGATGAGCACGGCCGGATGGCCGAAAGCCACGCCGGTATGGCGCACGCGATGCACATGCCGGGCATGCTCACCGAGCGGCAACTCGAGTCCCTGGGCGCGGCCCGAGGGTCCGAGTACGACCGCCTGTTCCTCGAGTACATGATCCAGCACCACAACGGGGCCGTCGCGATGGTCCACGACCTCTTCGCGACCGACGGCGCAGCGCAGGACGACTTCGTCTTCGAGCTCGCGTCGGACATCCAGGTCGATCAGCGAACCGAAGTGGCCCGCATGGAGCGAATGCTCGAGGCAATGCCTTCGCGTTGAGCCCTCGAGAAACCCCGTGATCCGAACCTTCAAGGAAGCCGAGGCGATGAACCCCAGAAACGACCTCATGCGTTGCGAAGAACGACGGCCTTCCCGCTCACGCTCCGTGGGCGCGCCTCTCGTGGCCGCGGCCGTCGGACTCGTCGGAGCGGCGAGCTGCGCCGCGCCCTCCGGTGGCCCCGCGCTGACATCGGGCATCGCGCCGTCGCTGCCCCCGCGCCCGCTGAGCATCGAGGCGCCGAGCCCGGATCCGCGCGAGGGGCTCGGGTCCGGGCTCTTCGACGCCGAGGAGGCGATCTGGAATCTCCGGGTCGTCTCTCAAACGCCGCCGCCCGAGGCCTTCGTGGGATCGGTGCACAGCGACCTGGCGTTCAAGGGCGACTACGCGATTCAGGGGAACTTCGACGGCATCCAAATCTGGGACATCTCCGACCCTGCGCGTCCGACATCCGTGGTGAGCTACGTATGCCCGGCCTCGCAGAGCGACGTCTCCGTCTACGGCGACCTCCTCTTCGTTTCGGGTGAAGGCATGGGCGGGCGCCTCGACTGCGGGACCGAAGGCGTCCCCTCGGCGGTCAGCCAGGAGCGCCTGCGCGGGATCCGGGTCTTCGACATCAGCGACGTCGAGAATCCCGAGTACGTTGCTAACGTCCAGACCTGTCGCGGGTCCCATACGCACACGGTGCTGGAGCACCCGGACGATCGCGAGAACGTGTACATCTACGTCTCCGGGTCGGCACCCGTGCGCCCGGCTGCGGAGCTTCCCGGCTGTTCGGGGCTGATGCCCGAGGAGGACCCCAACTCGGCGCTCTTCCGCATCGAGGTCATCCGGGTGCCCCTCGATGATCCGGGCTCGGCCGCGATCGTGAGCTCGCCCCGCATCTTCGAGGATCTGACCGCACCCCCCACCCACGGCATGGCACCCGCCGACCTGGCGGAGCTTGAGGCGGCGCGAGCGCGTGGCGACTTCGTGGTCGAGATCATGGGACAGGCCATGGTGCTGCCGCCCCGCTACACCGAGCCGTGGCTGGACAGCATCATGCAGGCGCGCGGCGGAACGAGCGTGACGGCGGCCGACAGCGCTGCGCTGCGCGCGTACCTGGACGACAGATTCGGGCAGATGATGGAGGACGCGCACGGCTCCAACGAGCGGGGTCCGACCCAGTGCCACGACATCACCGTCTATCCCGCGATCGGACTCGCGGGCGGAGCGTGCGAGGGCTACGGGCTGCTCCTCGACATCCGTGATCCCGCCAACCCGGTTCGCCTCGCGGCGGTGGCCGACTCGAACTTCTCCTATTGGCATTCGGCCACGTTCAACAACGACGGAAGCTCGATCCTCTTCACCGACGAGTGGGGTGGCGGCGGGGCGCCGAAGTGCCGCGCGTCCGACCCGATGGAGTGGGGCGCGAATGCCATCTTCACCATCGAAGGTGAGGACATGGTGTTCCAGAGCTACTTCAAGATCCCTGCCGCGCAGACACCGGCGGAGAACTGCGTCGCCCACAACGGCTCGCTGATTCCGATTCCCGGTCGCACCGTCATGGTGCAGGCCTGGTACCAGGGCGGGATCTCCGTGCTCGACTGGACGGATCCGGCCAACCCCGTCGAGATCGCCTTCCACGACAGGGGGCCCGTCGACGCCGACCGGATGGCGATGGCGGGGAGCTGGTCGGTCTACTGGTACAACGGCGTGATCGTGTCGTCCGAGATCGTACGCGGGCTGGACGTCTTCGAGCTCACCCCGAGCGAGGCGCTCACGCAGAACGAGATCGACGCCGCCAACAGCGTCCACTTCGAGCAGCTCAACTCCCAGGGACAGCCCGAGATCGTCTGGCCACACACCTTCGCGCTGGCCCGAGCGTACCTCGACCAGCTGGAGCGTGAGCGCGCCGTCTCACCGGCTTGGGCGCTGGAGGTGCGGGCTGCTCTGGCCGAGGCGGAGCAGGCATCCGGCGACGTGCGCCGAGCCCGGCTCGAGGCACTGGCCGGCGAGATCGGCGGGCAGGCCGGAGAGTCGCGGGACGGGGGCAAGGTGCGGTTGCTCGCGGACGCGGTACGAGGGCTCGCGTCGGGGAGCTGACCGAAGCGAGACCCGCGCCGACGCCGGGAGCGTCCACCGCAGCTTCTCGCACAGGCCTCGCGCCACCTCCCCACCGAAGCGTTGTGCCCCCGCCCCTCCTTCACATGAGGCTCGGGGTCGCGGGGAGACCCGGATCCGGAGTCGACGCACCGTCTCGAGTCGGATCGGGGACGATGATCGGCCGCCCGGATCGGGGATGGGAGGTCACCAGGACACGGAGCGAGAAGGCACGCTCGACGAGAGACGCGGTGAGTGCAGCCCGTGGCGGGCCGCAGCAGACCACCGCCCCCTCCCGGAGCACGGTCACCTCGTCCGCATACTCCGCGGCGAGGTTCAGGTCGTGCAGAACGATGAACACGCCGACCCCTTCCTGCGCGAACGAGCGGACACTGTCGAGGAGCTCATGCTGCCGCGCGAGATCGAGGCTCGACGTCGGCTCATCGAGGAGGAGGTACCGCGCACCCGGCACCTCGGCGCTCCACACCTGCGCGAGGGCTCGAGCGTAGTCCACGCGCTGGCGTTCCCCTCCCGACAACGTCGGGTAGAGCCGATGACTCAGATGGTCGGCCCCCGCACGAGCGAGCGCGCCCAGGGCGACGGCGTGGTCGCGTGCCGTACCCAGGCCGGTCGTGTAGGGGATCCGTCCCAGTGCGGCGACCTGAAGTGCGGTGAACGGGAAGGTGAGCGTGGAGGACTGCGGCATGACCGCGCGTCGAAGCGCGAGAGTCTGCGGCTTCCACTCGTGGAGTGGTCGCTCGTCGAGCGTCACGCGTCCCGCGGAGGGGTGCATGTCGCCGGACAACAGGCGAAGTAAGGTCGACTTCCCCGCCCCGTTCGGACCGAGAACGGCGGTGACACGACCGGGCCGCACATCGATCGAGACGTCGCGCAGGAGCTCGCTGGATCCGATGCGGAACGAGAGACCCTCGGCTCTCAGCTCGCCCGACCCGGCGGCCTCGCTCACAGCTGGGCCCGCCCCGCGGGGTCGCGCGAAAGGAGCCAGAGAAAGAAGGGCGCCCCGATAAAGGCGGTCACGATCCCGATCGGCATCTCGGCCGGGCTCGCGACCGTGCGGGCCACCAGATCGGCGGAGAGTAGCAGGGTGCCTCCCAGGAGGATCGAGGCAGGCAGGAGGACCCTGTGATCCGGACCGATCGCGAGGCGAATCAGATGCGGCGCTACGAGGCCGACGAAGCCGATGATCCCCGTGAGAGCGATGGCCGCGCCGGCTGTGAGCGTGGACAGGAAGATCACCATCGCCTTGGTACGCTGGACCGGGATCCCGAGGTGACGTGCCTCGACCTCCCCCAGGAGGAGCGCGTTCAGCGACCGTCCGAGGAGTGGTGCGAGTGCGAGCCCCAGGCACAGCAGAAGCGCACCAGCGCCCAGGCGGGACCACGTGACCCCACCCAGGCTGCCCAGACTCCAGAAGGTGAAGTCACGCAACTGTGCGTCGTTGGAGATGAAGACCAGCATACCGACGCCGGCCGCGGCGAGCGCGTTCATCGCAATGCCCGAAAGGAGCATCGTCGTCACCGAAGTTCGGCCGCCGTTCGTGGCGAAGCGGTACACGATGATCACCGCGAGTGTCCCACCCCCGAACGCGGCGAGCGAGAGCGCCGCCCCGGCGAGAGGGCCCGGAAGCAGCGCGACGAGGGGGCCACCGATGACGAGCAGTGTAAGCGCGGCGAGCGCTGCGCCACTGGACGCTCCCACCAGACCGGGGTCCGCCAGCGGATTGCGGAAGAGCCCCTGCATGAGCGCACCGCTGACGGCGAGTCCCCCGCCCACCAGCACGCCCAGGAGGATCCGGGGAGCCCGGATCTGGAGGATCACGAGGGCTTCGCGCTCACCGAAGGCCCAGGGCAGCTCGACTCCGATCGCACTCGCGAGCACGGCGGCCACCTGCCCGGGCGCGACCGGGACCGCCCCGACACAAAGGCATACGACGACGGTACCCAGGAGCATCACGCCCAATACCACGAGAGGGGCGCGCTCGGCCGCCAGGCTGGCGGCGCCGGGCGCCCGACGCGGGAGCGACTGGGCCGCAGAGCTCATTCCCTCGGAGAGCTCAGCAACGGGTGGAGGTCTGCCATGAAGCCGTTGAGCGCGGCTCCGACTCGCGGGCCGAAACCGATGAACGCCAGCAGGTCCACGACGACCATGCGGCGATTCTGCCCTGCCGGAGTGGCGCTCATCCCGGGGAGCGCAAACAGACCGTCCGCTCCGCCGAGGGCGTCGAGGGTGGACTGCGGGGTGACGATCACCTCGGGCGCCGCGAGCACGAGTGCCTCGGCAGAAATCGGTTGGTACCCGTTCATCGCCGCGGCCGCGTTCTGCGCGCCGGCCCGCTCGAGCATGGTCGCAGCTCCCGTACCGCTCCCCGCCACCCGCACACCTCCACCTCCGCCGCCCCGTCCCCAGACGAAGAGCGCCGACGGCCAGTCCTCGACCCGGCTCCGGAGATGGCTCGCCCGCTCGAGCTCGGTCTCGACTCGGCGTCGCAGCGCCTCACCCTCGGCGTCGAGCCCGAGCGACTCGGCGACGACCTCGATCTTTTCGAGTGCTGCTTCGGGTGTGCTGCCGTCCGTCACCCAGACGATCCGGACGCCGGCCGCTTCGAGTTGTTCGAGAACCGGCGGGGGTCCGCTGCCCTCCGACGCCAGCACGACATCCGGCTTGAGCGAGAGAACGCCCTCCGCCGAGAGCGTGCGAAAGTAGCCGACCTGCGGAAGCGCCCGAGCCTCGGCCGGATAGAGGGAAGACTGGTCGACCGCAACCACCCGGTGGCCGGCGCCGAGCGCGAAGACCGTCTCGGTGACCGACCCACCGAGGGACACGATGCGGGCGCCCTCGGGAATCGTTTGTGCCTGAACGGGTGAGAACGCGCCGAGGAGCGTCCCGACGCTCAGGAGCCCGGACGCGAGTCCACGCGCGGGCCGGAGTCGGTTGTTCCGAGGAGCTTTGGCTTGGGTCACGGCGCGAGCGTTGGCTTGAGTCATGGCTCGAAGGAGCCTCGATGCAAATGAGAACCATTCTCAGATTATACACCCCACTCTCGCGAGGTCCAGCCGAGCAGCTCCGCCCGTCGCTCGCAGCACTCAACCTTCCCTGCGCACGTACATTCAGCCCCGTGCACGCCTCTCACAGGATGACGGAGATCATGACGGACCAACTCACCAGACTTACGGCGGACCAGTGCGCGACCGCGCCGGCGAAGTACGACGACCTCAGCGTGCTCTTCCTCAACTGCACGCTGAACCGCACCCCCGTCCTCTCGCACACGGAGGGGCTCATCGGCGTCGCACAGGGGATCTTCGAGGCGAACGGCGTAGCGACCGAGGTCATCCGCCCCGTCGACTTCGTCATCGCCGCCGGCCTCGGGCACGACATGTCCGAGACATCCGAGTGGGAGCGGGACGACTGGCCCCGGATCCAGGCCAAGGTCGACGCGTGCGACATCCTGATCGTCTGCACATCGGTCTGGCTCGGCGAGAAGAGCTCGGTATGCAACCGGGTCCTGGAGCGGATGTACGGCTACACGCACGACTTCAACGAGAAGGGTCAGTACCGCGACTACGGGAAGGTCGGCGCGACGCTCATCACCGGGAACGAAGACGGCGTGAAGCACTGCGCGATGAACATTCTCTTTTCGCTCTCACACATCGGCTACACGGTCCCACCGCAG
>JANQME010000331.1 GCA_028280205.1 Longimicrobiales bacterium | reverse complement strand
AGCTCGAGCTCTACCACTTCACCCCGTACGGCGAAGACGAAATGCTCGATGAGTTGCGGGCCGGGAGCCCGGTGGTGTAGACCACGGCCATGCCCGGGCGGGCTGCCTTGAGGCGCTGCGCGGCCACGGAACCCCACCCGTCGGGCAGGTGGACGTCCATGAGAAGCGCGTCGACCTCACCCTCGTAATCCCCGAGCACACGCTCCGCATCCGACACCGAAGACGCCGTGAGAACGTCGAATCCCCGTGTGCGCAGAAGGCGGTTCGTGATGTGGCGGATGCCGGCCTCGTCGTCGACGAAGCAGACGACGGGGCTGCGGCGCGCGTGGGGGGACGGCTGCACGGTCGGAAGCTCGACGGAGTGGAGTCGGTAGTACGCTCAAGGTATCACCTCCGAGGCGGGGGCGTTACGGGACTGCTCCCGGCATCGACTTGGAGCCCCTCGGCGCGTCTGACAGATTGCCTCGGTCCGGAGACCCGATGAGGCGCTCGAGCATGGCACAACCCGCATCGCGACCCCTCAGGACCCTCGCGGTGCTCGGGCTCCTCGCGGGTGCGCCGCACGTCGGGTCGGGGGCGGCCGCCGGACAGCAGACCTCGCCCGGCGCGTCCGATCAGGCCGGCGCGGACGCCGCCGAGCCGGGAGCGGAGTTGCGCGTGTGGCTGCTCACCGCGGCGCCCGGCGACGCGGTGTGGGAGCGGTACGGACACAACGCCCTGCGCGTGCTCGATACCCGCACCGGGCGCGACGTGTCGTACAACTGGGGCATCTTCGACTTCGAGCAGGTCGACTTCATCCCACGCTTCCTGCAGGGCCGGATGCTGTACCGCATGGCGCCCTTCGACACCCGCGCGATGATCGCGAGCTACGCGCAGGCGGACCGTGAGGTCCGGCTCCAGGAGCTGGCGCTGACGCCGGCCCAGAAGCTCGAGCTGAGCGAATTCGCGGAGAACAACGCCCTGCCCGAAAACCGCAACTACACCTACCAGTACTTCGTCGACAACTGTTCGACGCGCGTCCGCGACCTGCTCGACCTCGTGCTGCGCGGAGCCGTGCGGGACGCGTACGCGCCTCGGCTCCGGGGGGCGACGTACCGCCTGCACACGCGTCGACTCACCCACGTCGACCCTCTGGTCTTCACCGGGATGGACCTCGCGCTCGGTGCACCCACCGACCGTCCGATCAGCGTCTGGGACGAGATGTTCATTCCGATGGTGCTGGCCGACGAGCTGCGCTCGTTGCGCGTGCCCGGTCCCGGCGGCGTGCAGCGTCCACTCGTCGTGTCAGACGAGATCGTCTCGCCCTCGAGTCGATCCGGCGCCCCGGCGGCTCCGCCGGGATGGCTCTGGGTGTACCTCGTGCTCGGCGTGACGCTCGGCGGCCTTCTCGCGGCCGGATCGACGTCGGCTGTGCGCGAGAGCGCTCCGCTTCGCGGGGTGGTGCTCGCTGCCGGCACCGGCTGGTCGCTGCTGGGGGGCGTGCTCGGGGTCATCCTCGTCGGGTTGCACTTCACGGACCACACCTTCTCCTACCCCAATCAGAACCTCCTGCTGGTGCACCCGCTCATGCTCGCGACCGCCGTCCTGCTTCCCTCGACCCTGCTCGGGGGTCGGTGGCCTCCGCGGGCGGCGGCGGCCGCGGCGTTCGGCGCCACCCTCGCCCTCGCCGGCCTGCTCTGGCACCTGCTTCCGTTCGGCGTCCAGATGAACGGCATCCACCTCGCCGTGGCCGTGCCGGCCCATGTCGGGCTCGCCTGGGGGATGCGGCCCACGAGGATGGCCGACCAGAGCGGCACTCCGTAATCTGACGGGGTCGCGGGTGGCGCGGGCTCACACCGGCCGCTCGGCTCAAACCGCCCACAGGACGGGCCGACATGACGCCGACGAACGAGGAGCTCATCGCGCAAGCGAAGGAGAACCCCGCACCGCTCCTCCCCTTGCTGCACCGCTTCCACGAACGCGACGGGTACTTGAGCGAAGACGCGCTGCGAGCGGTCGCCAGCGGGCTGCGCATCCCGATCGCCGACCTCTTCGGCACGGTCACCTTCTACCACCACTTCGCACGCGAACCGGGCGGCTTCGAGGCGCCGCGCGTGTGCACGGGGCCGGTCTGCGCCCTACGGGGAGCCGAGGAGCTGTGCGCGGCGCTCGACAGGGCGACCCCGATGCCGTGCTCCGGTCGCTGCGACGACCCGATTCCGGTCCTGGCGGGATCCCGGACGCTCGTAGGGCTCTCCCCCGGGGCGCTGCATGAGCGGGCGACGCCGCTCCCCCCAAGCCCGCCCGAGGGCATCGAGGAGTGCGTCTTCGCCCGGATCCGCGACGAGGGCCGGAGAACGCTCGCCGGCTACGGCGCGAGCGGTGGCTACCGGGCGCTGGAGCGAGCGCTCCGCTCGAT
>JANQME010000293.1 GCA_028280205.1 Longimicrobiales bacterium | reverse complement strand
CTGGGCGACCTCTTCATCAGGCACCTCGTCCAGGCGGCGACCCCGCTCGTCTTCTTCAACCTCCTGGCGGGGCACACTGCCCTGACGGACGTGCGCACGTTCGGGCGCCTCGCCGGGAAGGTCATGGGCTATTACGTGACCACCGACGTCCTGGCCTTGTGTCTGGGGCTGGGCGCGATGGCGCTGCTCCGTCCCGGCGACGGCATGCAGCTCACGGAGGAAGTCGAGGGCGCGGTCGGGACGGTCCCCTCGATCGTGGACGTCCTCCTCGGGATGATCCCGTCCAACGCGATCGCGGCGTTCGCCGAGGGTAACGTCGTACAGGTCGTGGTGCTCGCCGTGCTGCTCGGGATCTCCACGATGGTCCTCCCACCGGAGCCGCGGGAGCGCCTGGCGAGCGCGTACGCCGACCTCGCGGCCCTCCTGCGTCGCCTCGTGGATCTGATTCTGTGGACCGCACCCGTGGGGATCGGCGCTCTCATGGCGGTGACCGTCGGTCGCTACGGGGCGGCCCTCCTCGGACCGATGACGCGGTTCCTCGTGGGTGTGTACCTGGCGCAGCTCGTCGTCTTCTGCGGATACATGATCCTGCTGCGCACCTTCACCGACCGGACGCCGGCGCGCTTCCTCGCCGACACCGGACCGGTGTGGGCGATCACGGCGGCCACGACCTCCTCGCTGGCGTCCCTCTCGGTGTCGCTCGAGACGGCCGAGGAGATCGGCCTGCCGCGCGCCATCTACGCCTTCACGCTCCCGCTCGGGGCGCAGCTCAACAAGGACGGGACGTCGGTGATGCTCGGCGCCGTGCTCCTCTTCACCGCCCAGGCGGCCGGCGTCGCGTTCTCACCCGCGTCGCTGCTCTCGGTGCTCCTCATCGGTCTGCTCCTCTCCGAGGGGTCGGGAGGAATTCCCGGCGGCGGCTTCGTCATCGCGCTCATCTACGTGCAGGCGTTCAATCTGCCCGTGGAGGTGGCCGCGATCGTGGGCGGCATCTACCGTCTGGTGGACATGGGCAACACGACCATCAACGTCATGGGTGACCTGGTGGGCACATCGCTCGTCGCAGCCTCCGAGGCGCGACGGCACGGAGGCGACGCATGAATCCCGAGGTCCGAGCCCTCTTCCCCGGTGCCGAGCGGCAGATCTACCTGAACGTGGCGGCCAACGGCCTGGTGCCGACGACCACGCGCGACGCCGTCGCCGAATACCTGGAGCAGTGTGTCGACGGCACCGCGGACAAGGATCTCCTGCGCGAGCAGATCGACGAGACGCGTGCAGCCTTCGCGGCGATGATCGGAGCCGAGGCCGACGAGATCGCGATCACGAAGAACGTCTCCGAGGGACTCAACCTCTTCGTGGCGAGCCTCGAATGGCAGGCAGGGGACAACGTGGTCGTGTGCCCCGAGCTCGAGCACCCGAACAACATCTACCTCTGGTACAACCTCCAGCGCAGACACGGGGTGGAGGTCCGAGCCGTCCCCCCGGATGCGGGGCGCATGCCGCTCGACGCGATGGCGGACGCGATGGACGAGCGGACGCGGGTCGTCACCTTTCCGACGATCTCGTTCGCCCCGGGCTTCGTCACCGACGCCGGGCCGCTCGTCGAGCGTGCACGCTCGTTCGGTTCGCTCGTCCTGGCCGACGGGGCCCAGTCGGCGGGCTCGCTCGAAACGGACGTGCACGCGATGAGTGTCGATGGCATGGCCGTGGCGTGCCAGAAGGGCCTGCTTTCGCTGTACGGCTTCGGCTTCCTGTACGTGAGGCGCGCCGTGGCCGAGCGGATGGTCCCCATCCACGTCGCCCGTTACGGGATCGCGCTGGACGCGCACGAGACCGCGTACTCGGACGGCCCCCTCGAGTACGCGCCGGGGGCCCGACGCTTCGACCTGGGCAACTACAACTATCTGGGCATGGTCGCGACGCGGGCCTCGTTGGAGCTCATCCGCGGGCTCGGGGTGCCGGCGATCGAAGCCCACGTTCGCAGCCTCGCCGCCGATCTCGCCGAGGGCCTCCTGGAGCTCGAGCTGCCGGTCGTGGGAGGCGCACCGGGCCCGGACCTGGCGCACATCGTCTCTGCGGGCCGGCTGGGGAGTGGCCGACACTACACGGCCGACGACCCCGAGGTGAACGAGCTGCACCGCTGGCTCGTGGACGCCGGCGTCGTCTTTTCGCTGCGCAGCGGGGTCCTGCGCTTTTCGTTCGGGCTCTACAACGACGCGACGGACGTGGCGCGTGTGCTCAGCGCGGTTCGTTCGTGGCGGGAACGGCGGGTGGCGGTCGGGTGACAGGGCTCTCGCGACGGGCCCCGGCCGTGCTTGCTGCGGCCCTGGCCCTCCTCCTCCGTGCCCCGGCGACGGCGCAGACGCCCGCGGCGGTCGCTCCGTGGGCCGACGCCCTCTCGGCCTTCGGTGACGAAATCGCCGCGGATGTGGCGCACGACGCCGCCGGCGGGATCGTGGCGGGCGTGATGGTGGACGGTGACCTCGTCTGGGCCGACGCGTGGGGGTGGGCGGATCGCGACACGGGGGCGCCGATGCGGACCTCGTCGGTGTCTCGAACCGGCTCGATCTCGAAGTCGGTGACCGCGGTGATGATGATGATTCTGGTCGACCGGGGTGTGCTCGGCCTCGACGACCCGGTGCGTAGCTACCTCCCCGAGGTGGACGGCTTCGCCGACCCCCGACCCGGGGCCGATCCGATCACCTTCCGTCACCTGGCCAGTCACACCGCCGGGCTGATGCGCGAGCCCGACTGGCCCGAGTCCGTTGTCGGCCCGATCGCTCTGTGGGAGGACCGGATTCTCGGCTCGATTCCCCGGACCGCGTACGACTCGATCCCCGGCGCGCGCTACCGGTACTCGAACATCGGCTTCGGGACGCTGGGGCTGGCCCTGTCGCGTGCGGCAGGCGAGCCCTTCATCGAGCTCGTCGAGCGCGAGATCTTCGCGTCGCTCGGGATGACCGGCTCCTCGTTCGTCGTCGAGGGCGCCGAGCTCGGGCCGCGCCTCGCGGCCGGCTACTCCCTCCGGAACGGGGAGGTGGACGGCGCTCAGGCCGCGCGCGAGCACGCGGGGCGCGGCTACAAGGTGCCCAACGGCGGGGTCTACTCGACGGTGGCCGACCTCGGACGCTTCCTGGGCGCGATGGCCGGCGTGCCCGGGCTGCGCATCCTGTCCGAGGAGAGCCGACGCGAGATGATCTCCGTCCAGACGCCCGAGGATCCGTCGGACGGCTATGGTCTGGGCTTCCGCGTCACGGTCGAGGGCTCGGGAGATCGGACGATCGCGCACGGAGGCTCGGTGGCGGGCTACAACGCGTACATGGTCGCCGATCCCGACCGAGCGGTCGGGGTCGTTCTGCTGCGCAACTACACCGGTGGCTCGACGAATCTCGGCGAATCGGCCGTCGCGCTCCTCGACGACTTGCGCTCGATCGGACGCTAGGGAGCCGCGTCGGCGGTCAGGAAGGCGATCGCGTGGAGCGGGACCGCGACCCCGCTCACGACGAGCGGTTGCAGAACCGGGTCGAGGAAGGCGAAGAGGCCGAAAGCGAAGGCCCAGAAGACGGTCTCCAGCAGGGTGAAGGTGCGCACGGCGTCGGTGCGGACCTCGGTCCACCACAGCAGGAGGTTGCCGACCCCCGTGAACCACAGGAGCAGGCCGTAGCCCATGGAGAGCATGCGGAGGTGTCGCCACAGGCTGGGCCGAAGCGGGTCGGGCGACTCCGCCTGCTTCATCGCGTTCATCGCGAACTCGCGGAGGCCGTAGAGCTCGTTCTCGAGCACGAAGACCCACACGTGCATCGACGAGTGGACGAGGGCGGCGACGAGCAGCCATCCCCCGGCGGCCACGAGCCAGACGCGAGGGTTACGGAGCATCGTCGGTTGCGAGGTCGTCGGTTTTTGGGTCGTCGCCCGTCTCCGGCCGCCATGTCGCGATGCGTTCCGCCAGTCGGACGATCGACAGCGGCGCGCTCCCCTCGGCCTTGTTGCTCGCGATCACGAAGGCGTCACGCTCGGCGAGTGTGGCGTCGAGCACCGCCACCGCGATCCGCTCCCGCGCGGCGGGGTCCTCGTCCACGAGCCGGTCGAACGGCGCGTAGCGATCCTTTGCCGCCTCGTAGCGGAGGCCCGCGTGCAACATCCACCGAACGACGAGCGCCGGCTGATAGAAGGGCGAGATCCGTCGGAGCTGCTCCTCGATCGGAATCGTCGCCGGGTGGACGCTGTAGCAGTGCGCCGCGCCGGCGGCCTCGAGCGCCTCCGCGTACGCCGGTGTAAGGAGGGCCGGGGTGCGGAGCTCGACCGCGTACCGAGGCCCGTCCGGGAGGGCGTCGAGAAAGCGGTGCAGCCGTTCGGCGAAGGCGTCCGTGCCTCCGACCGCCCTCACGGGGACGGGTGGAAGCTGGAAGAGGATCGGGCCCAGCTTCGGCCCCAGCCCCTCCCACGCCGGGGCCACCGTGTCCTCGACGGCCCGAAGCGGGTCGAGGAAGTCGGGGTTGGCCGTTCGCACGCTCGGCGATTCGGGGTCCGTCGGAGAGGTGACCCCGCGATGGGCCTTCACAAGGAAGCGGAAGTCGGGCGGCACCACGTCGGCGTACAGGGCGAAGTCCTCCGCCGAGAGCGGACGGTAGAAGGTCCGGTCCACGCCCACCGTACGCAGCAGCGGGTGGAGGGCGTACGCCTCGAGTCCGTGGCGGGCCAGCACCGCCTGCGAGGCGGGGCGGTCGTAGACGATCCCGTCCCACCCGGGGAAGCTCCACGACGAGGTGCCCATGCGCAGCGTGGGCGGGAGACGTTCGGCGGTGTCGCGCAGCTTCGGCGGAGCGGGCGCCGGCCCGACCGCGGATCGCGGCGCGGCAGCCGGATCGTCGGGGAAGAGTCCGAGCTGGAGATCCATGTCGGAGGGCTAGCGCAAGCGGTGCCGCCGATCAAGCGGAGCGCCCCGTGATACCGCCGCCGGTATAACTAATTGCAAAATGCATATCTTGCTTATATAGTGAGCCGAGAACGCTCAGACCCTGGAGTCGCCCCATGACGTCCGTGACGCCGCTGACCTACGACATCCTGCTCGCGCTCGCGGATCGTCGCAGGCACGGGTACGGGATCATCAAGGAGATCGAGGCCCGGTCGGGCGAAGCCGCCGCTCCCAGCACGGGTGCGCTGTACCTGGCGCTTCAGCGCATGCTCGGGGACGAGCTCATCGAGGAGGCCGAGCCGGAGCCCAACGAGGACGGGCGTCGTCGCTACTACCGGCTCACGCCGAAGGGACGCGATCACGCCGAGGCCGAGTCGAGGCGCCTGGCGGGCCTCGTCGCCGCCGCGCGACGCAAGAAGCTGATCACCGGCGGGGCTGTGTGATCGGCGCGATCGTCCGGCTCCTCCTGCGGCTGGCCCCGGGGGATTTCCGCGATGGGCGAGCGGGAGAGGTCGAGGACGTGCTCTCCCGGCGGATTCGTGAAGGCGGCGGCGGTGGGGGGCGGAAGGCTCGCGAGGTGCTGGGCGTGGCGCGGCTCGTGGCGGGCTTGCGAATCGACGGATGGGTGAACCGGGACCGGAGAGGGGGCGGGATGAGGACGTGGATCGAAGGCGTGTGGCAGGATCTGCGGTACGCGGCGCGCTCGCTGGGGCGCAATCGCGGCTTCGCAGCGGCGGCGATCACGGTGACTGCGCTCGGAATCGGGGCGAACTCGGCCATCTTTTCGGCGGCGAACGCCTACTTCTTTCGGCCGCTCCCGTTCGAGGAGCCCGGAGAGCTCGTCACGATCTTCGAAACGAACCCCGAGTTCGGTTGGGACGACGCGACCGCGGCACCCGCGAACCTCCTCGACTGGCGCGAGCAGGTCGACGCCTTCGCCGACGTCTCGGGCTACCAGGAGTTCGTGGCCCGCATCACGACCTTCCGCGACGGCGAGCCGGTCATCGTGAACGGCGCGTCCGTAATGGGGAACTTCTTCACCACGCTCGGCGTCGCGCCCTTCATGGGCCGGACCTTCCGCATCGACGAGACCTGGGAGGGCTCGAACGCGGTCGTCGTCGTCAGCCATCGTCTCTGGAGCGAGTACTTCGGAGGCGATCCGGACGTCGTCGGTCGGACGATCCGGACCGCGGGCCAGACCTTCGAGGTCGTGGGGGTCATGCCGGACGGCTTCCACTTCCCGAGCTCCGAGATCGGACTCTGGTATCCGGTCGGGTGGGCGCCCGAGGCGCGAGAGCAGGTCTGGTTCCGGCGGGCACACCTGATCCGCGCGTTCGGGCGGCTCGCCCCGGGCGTGACGGTGGCCGAAGCGGATATCCAGCTCCAGGTCGTGGTCGAGCGCCTTCAGCAGGAGTATCCCGCGACGAACGCCGTCATGGGCGCCGGGATCATGCCGATGCACGACTTCCTGGTCCGGGACGTGCGCGCTCAGCTCCTCGTGCTCCTCGGCGCCGTCGGGCTCCTGCTGCTCCTCGCGTGCACGAACGTCGCGAACCTCATGCTCGTGCGAGCGAACGACCGTATGCGGGAGCTCGCTCTGCGTCGGGCTCTGGGTGCCGCGCGTGCGCGCGTCGCCCGGCAGATGATGGGTGAGTCACTCCTGGTCGCGGGCGCGGGTGCCGTCGTCGGGCTGGCGCTGGGGTGGATCGGGCTCCGGGCGGTGGCGCCGAGTCAGGCCCTCGGCATCGACGGCGCGACGGAGCTCGCACTCGACCACCGCGTCGTCCTCTTCACCGCCGCCGTCGCCCTACTCAGCGGACTCCTCTTCGGAGCGGCCCCCGCGCTACGCGGCTTCGCGAGCGACGTGGACGGGACGCTCCGCGACGGCGGGCGGGGCAGCTCGGGTGGGCGCCGCGGGCTGAGGACGGTCTCGGCGCTCGTGATCGCGGAGGTCGCCCTCGCGCTCCTCCTCGTCGTGGGGGCCGGGCTCATGGTGCGGACCTTCGCCTCCCTGCGCACCGTCGATCCGGGCTTCGACACGCACGGCATCGTCGCGGCTCGCATCAACGTGCCCGAGGCGCGCTACCAGGAGCGTGATCAGGTGCTCGCCTTCTACGACCGCTTCGTCGAGCTCCTCGAGGCGCGGCCGGGGATCGAGAGAGCGGGCACGGTGGCGCGTCTCCCGCTCACGGGGACGAACTGGACCAGCTCGCTCAAGGCCGAAGGGTGGGAGCCGGACCGGGTCGCGTTCGAGGTCGTCCACCGTCGGGCCGACGCCGACTACTTCGAGACGATGGGCACCCCGCTCCTCCGCGGTCGCCTGTTCGAGCCCACGGACGGCCCCGAGTCTCCGCTCGTGGTCGTGATCAACGAGACGTTCGCGCGCGAGCACTTCCGACCCGACGAGGACCCGATCGGCGCTCGGGTCGCTTACGACCGGGCGCCCACCGACGAATCGTACTGGTACGAGATCGTCGGCGTCGTGGCGGACCAACATCAGGTCGGACTCGCGCAGCCCGCTCGGGCGGAGATCTTCGAGAACCGGAATCAGGACTGGGGGCGGGCGAACTGGGTTGTCGTACGGGGGACCGGAGGTCCGGAGGTGCTGCTCCCGGTCGTGCGCTCGGTCCTCGTCGAGATGGATCCCCTGATCCCGATCGCCGATGCCGAGTCGATCCGCGACGTCTGGACGCGGTCGATGGACCGGGAGGCGTTCCTCCTCAGGCTGCTCGGCATCTTCGGTGTGGTGGCGCTCCTCCTCGCAACCGTAGGCGTGTACGGCGTCACCGCGCAGGCGGCTCGGCGCCGCACCCAGGAGATCGGTATCCGCATGGCGCTCGGCGCCGCGGCGCCCGACGTGCTGCGCCTCATGCTCGGACGCGGGCTGGCTGTCATTGCGACCGGCATCGTCATCGGGCTCCTCGGCGCCGTGCTCGGCGGCCGGGCGATGTCCTCCGTGATCTTCGGGGTGGAGCCGACCGACCCGCCGACGCTCGCGGGCGTGACCGTCCTCCTCGCGGTCGTGGCGGCGCTGGCCTGCTACCTTCCGGCGCGCCGGGCCACGAGGCTCGACCCGGTCACATCGCTCCGGTCCGAGTAGGATGGTGCATGCACGTTCAGATCTTCGGCGTGAAGAACGACGCCGATGCCCGGAAGGCCGAGCGCTTCTTCAAGGAGCGCCGGATCCCGATCCGCTTCATGGACTTCAAGCAGCGCAGTCCGTCGAAGGGTGAGCTCCAGCGCTTCTTCCGGAAGTTCGGAGAAGGGGCACTCATCGACCGGGAGTCGAAGCGCTTCCGCGCCCTCGGGCTCCAGACCGCCTACTATGGCGACGACCGGTGGCTCGAGATCGCGTGCGACGAGCCGCTGATCCTGCGGATGCCGCTGGTGCGCTTCGGCAAGGAGCTCAGCGTCGGGCACGACGCGGAGGCGTGGCGGGACTGGGTCCAGCGCTGACCGACCGACCCCTTGTTGGTGGAGTATACTGAGCATACAGTCCGTATACTCAGTATTCACACAGGGAGGGAGCATGACGGAGCGGCGTGCGGAGGTCGGTGAGCTGGAGACGCTCGTGATGCTCGCTGTCCTTCGTCTCGGGGATGGAGCCCACGCCCGGCCTGTGCGCGATGAAGTCTCGCGCCGGGGAGGACGCACGATCACGCGCGGCGCGATGTACGCGACGCTGAACCGACTGACCCGGAAGGGCTTTCTCCGGGTCGAAGAGACGACCGACGTGCAGGCGGGTCGCCCACTTCGGCGCTTCCGGGTCACGGAGGAGGGACTGTCCACGTTGCGCACGTCCCAGCAGAACCTCGAACGGATGCGCGCGGGCCTCGAGTCGCTGCTGGGGCTCGAGGGTTCGTGAAGCGGATCGAGCTCGGGCCGCTGTCTCGTATGGCCCGCCGGATCGTCGCGCGCCTCCTCGACCCGGCGGTGCTGGGCGCGCTCGACGAGGAGCTGGCGGAGGAGGCCGAACCCCGTCGGTCGGCCCGCAGCGAGTGGGCCGACGCCCGGCGAGCCCTGCAGTACCTCGCGGTCGGAGTACGAACCACATGGGCAGAGTCGCGCGAGTTCGTCAGGGTCTTCAGGTCGACGCTGAGGGTGTCGGGGTGGGCGATGGACGTGCGGGTCGCACACCGGGCACACCGCGCTCGGCTGGCCGAGTCCCTGGCGATCGTCGTCATCATTGCGGGCACCGTCGGCGTGGGTTCCGCGGCATTCAGCGTGGTCCACGGCGTTCTGCTGCGCCCGCTTCCGTTCCCCGAGCCGGATCGGATCGTCCGCATCTGGGAAACCCGGCCGGATTGGGAGAGTGCCGAGAGCGCGACGCTGCGGAGCCTCGCCGATCGACTCATGCCCGCGGCCCCGACGGTCGAGGCCTGGCGCGACTCCGATCTGGGCTTCTCCTCGATCGGGGCGTACGTGGACGCCTCGCTCGTGCTGCGCACGCCGGACGGGTCGGAGGTCGTGCGAGCGCAGGAGGTCGACGCCGGGGTC
>JANQME010000276.1 GCA_028280205.1 Longimicrobiales bacterium | reverse complement strand
CTCGACGCGGCCAACGTGGT
Organism: Longimicrobiales bacterium; assembly: GCA_028280205.1. Taxonomy (GTDB): domain Bacteria; phylum Gemmatimonadota; class Gemmatimonadetes; order Longimicrobiales; family Gaopeijiaceae; genus UBA2589. The sequence goes on along the minus strand of JANQME010000276.1, from coordinate 5,397 downwards.
GATCGCGGAGAACGTGGACCGGAAGGGCAAGACGCTCCGCACGGAGCGTGCGGGGGGAGAAAGGATCACCCTCGTCGAGACCTTCGACGAGAACGACGAAGCCCGCTGGATCGTCGACGAGATCGAGCGGCGGATGCGGGAGATGCCGGCGCTCGCCTACTCCTCCGTCGCGATCCTCTACCGCACGAACGCTCAGGCGCGTGCGCTCGAGGACGCGTTCCGGCGCGAAGGGATCCCGTACCAGGTGGTTGGAAGCGTCCGCTTCTACGAGCGTCGCGAGATCCAGGACGTGCTCGCGTACCTCCGGCTCGTCTCCAACCCGCGGGACGCCGTGGCCTTCGGCCGGGTGGTGAACTACCCGCGGCGGGGCATCGGCACGACCTCCCAGGAGCACGTCACCCGCTTTGCGGCCGAGCACGGCATCGCGCTCCTGGAGGCGGCCGAGCGGGCGGACGAGGTTCCCGGGCTGCGTGCCGCCGCGGCCCGGTCGCTGACGAGCTTCGCCGAGTTGATCCAGCGCTTCGGAGTGCGGGCGACGCAGGCGGACGTGGGGACGGTGCTCGAGGAGCTCGTCGAGGCACTCGACCTCGCTCGCCACCTCTACGACGAGGGACCCGAAGGGGAAGACCGGGCGCGCAACGTCTCCGAGCTCATCGCCGGGGCCGTCGACTTCGACGCCGAGCGCATGCAGAGCGTCGACGAGGAGGACGTCGACTCGTTCACGGAGCTGGACCTCTTCCTCCAGCAGGTGGCGCTGGTCGCGGACGTGGACCGGCTCGACCCCGACGCGGATACCGTCACCCTGATGACGCTGCACAACGCGAAGGGCCTCGAGTTCCCGCTCGTCTTCATCGCCGGCCTCGAAGAGGGACTCTTCCCGCTCGGACGCGCCTACGACGAACCCGCCGCGCTCGAGGAGGAACGCCGGCTCTTCTACGTCGGGATCACCCGCGCCGAGGACAAGCTCTCGCTCTCGTGGGCGCGCCAGCGTCGCAGGGCGGGGGACTTCAACTACAACACCCTCTCCTCGTTCGTCGACGTGATCCCCGAGGAGCTCCTTGAGGAGCGGCGGTCGCGCAGGCTCGAGAGGGCGACCGGGTCGACGCCGCACCGCGGGAGCCGACGACCGCGCTTCGCCTCGCGCGCCGACGACGCCTTCGACGACGGCGGGGGCTACGACGACCTGGATGCGTCGATGAATCAGGACGTACCCCGCTTCGTCAAGGGCGAGCGGGTCGTGCACGAGACCTTCGGGTCGGGCTCGGTGGTGGAGATCTCCGGCTTCGGCCGGGACCTCAAGGTCACCGTCGACTTCGACTCGGCCGGCCGGAAGAAGCTGCTCCTCCGCTACGCCGCCCTCGAGAAGGACTGGCCGTGAGCGTCGACCGTGGCGAGGTGGACCGCATCGCCGCGCTCGCGCGCCTCCGGCTCGACGGGGCGGAGGCCCGGCGGCTGGTCGACGAGATGAACCGGATCCTCGAGCACGCCGACCGACTGCGGGAGGCGGTCCTCGAGGACGGACCCGAAGACCTCGATCCGTCCGAGGGGGAGATGGGTGGCGTGCGCCTCTCGGGGGCGGGAGACGTGGATCGACTGCACCGACCTCCGTCGGACTTCGCGCCGGACTTCTCCGAGGGCTTCTTCGTCGTGCCGTCCCCGCGTGGCGTGAGCGCGGACGAGACGTAGCGGATGGACGCGATCGAGCCGCTCGAGGACGTCGTCGCACGCATCCGGGCGTCCGAGCAGGGTCCGGGGGGATTGAACGCGTTCCTCTCGCTCGCCGACGACGCGGGCGAGGAGTCGGTCCCGACGAACGACCTCCCGCTCGCGGGCGTCCCGGTGGCGGTGAAGGACAACCTCGCCACGATGGAGCTGCCCACGACATGCGGCTCGAGGAGCCTCGAAGGGTACCGCTCGCCCTTCGAGGCGACCGCCGTTCGGCGGCTGCGCGCCGCGGGCGGTCGGGTGGTCGGGAAGACGAACATGGACGAGTTCGGCATGGGCTCGTCGACGGAGAACTCGGCCTTCGGACCCACGCTCAACCCGGTCGACCGGGGCCGTGTCCCCGGCGGAAGCTCGGGTGGCTCGGCCGCCGCGGTGGCCGTCGGCTACGTGCGCATGGCGCTCGGGTCGGACACGGGCGGCTCCGTGCGCCAGCCCGCGTCGATGTGCGGGGTGGTGGGGATCAAGCCGACGTACGGCCGCGTCAGCCGATACGGGCTCGTGGCGTACGCCTCTTCGCTCGACCAGGTCGGCACCTTCGGTGCCACCGTGGGGGACGCCGCCCGTCTCCTCGCCGTGGTCGCGGGCCACGATCCACGTGACGCCACCTCGGCCGATCGTCCGGTGCCGGACTTCGCGGCCGGAACGGACGACTCGCTCGACGGCGTGGTCGTGGGTCTGCCTGAGGAGTACTTCCCGAAGACGCTGGATTCGGATGTGCGCGCCTGCCTCGACGAGGCCCGGGCCGCGCTCGAGGCCGAAGGGGCGGCCGTCCGATCCGTCTCGCTTCCGGTGACGGAGCTGGCCATCCCCTGCTTCTACGTGCTCGCGCCCGCCGAGGCGTCGAGCAACCTCGCGCGCTACGACGGCGTGCGGTACGGAGTGCGACGGGAGGCCGAGGGTGTCGTGGAGATGTACGAGGCGAGCCGTGCGGCGGGCTTCGGCACGGAGGTGAAGCGGCGGATCGTGCTCGGCACGTACGCGCTCTCGGCCGGCTACTACGACGCGTACTACGGGGCCGCACAGCGCGTCCGGGAGCGGATCCGGGCCGACTTCGCCCGCGTCTTCGCTTCCGGCGTGGATCTCCTCCTCACGCCGACCGCGCCGGAGCCGGCCTTCCGACTCGGTGAGAAGCTCGATGACCCCGTGAGCATGTACCTGTCCGACGTCTTCACCGTCCCGGCGAACCTGGCGGGAATCCCGGGGATCTCCGTACCGGCCGGAGACGCCGGCGGGCTTCCCGTCGGTGCGCAGATCCTGGCGCCCTGGTGGGAGGAGCGGCGCATGATCGCGGCGGCCGCCGCGGTCGAGCGGCGTCGCGCGGGTATCGGAGCCGAGCCGTCGTGAGCGGCTGGGAGGCGGTGGTCGGCATCGAGGTTCACGTGCAGCTGCGCACGGGCCGCAAGCTCTTTTGCGCCGATCGGGCCGTCTTCGGCGACGCTCCGAACACCCACGTATGTCCGGTATGTCTGGGTTTGCCCGGGGCGCTGCCCACGCTCGATCCCGACGCGGTCGAGCTGGCGGTCCGCACCGCGCTCGCGCTCGACTGCACTGTCCACCGGACGAGCATCTGGGCGAGGAAGAACTACTTCTATCCCGACCTTCCCAAGGGGTATCAGATCACGCAGTTCGAGCGTCCGCTCGCTACGGCGGGGACGCTGGCGTACGAGGGGTCGGACGGCACGGCCGAGGTGCGCATCCGGCGCATCCACATGGAGGAGGACGCGGGCAAGTCGGTGCACGATCGCCTCCCCGGCGCGACCGCCGTCGACCTCAATCGCGCGGGAACCCCGCTGGTGGAGATCGTGACCGAGCCGGACCTGCGGAGGCCCGCCGACGTGCGCGCCTTCCTGAGCGCGCTCAAGCACCTGCTCGAGTACTCGGACGTGAGCGACTGCTCGATGGAGGAAGGGAGCCTGCGGGCCGACGCGAACGTCTCCGTGCGCCCGGTCGGCGAGACCGAGCTCGGCACCAAGACCGAGATCAAGAACGTGAACTCGTTCTCGGGCATCGAGAAGGCGCTCGAGCTCGAGATCGAACGGCAGGTCGGGCTGCTCGGGGGGGGCGAAACGGTCGTCTCCGAAACGCTCCTGTGGGACGACCACCGTGGTACGCTCCGCTCGATGCGCTCCAAGGAGGAGAGCCACGACTACCGATACTTCCCAGACCCCGACCTTCCACCGCTCGCGCTGTCCGACGCCTTCGTCGAGCGGGTTCGCCAATCCGTTCCGGAGCTTCCCGGCGCCCGGCGCACCCGCTTCCAGGTGGAGTACGGACTCTCCGAATACGACGCCGGCGTCCTCACACAGACGCGGGCCGGCGCATCGTACTTCGAGAGGGTGGCGGCCGTGACCGGAGACGCCAAGCAAGCGGGCAACTGGGTCATGGGTCCGCTGCAGGGGCTCCTCAACGCGCGCGGAGACACGCTGGACGACCCTCCCGTGGCTCCGGAGTCGCTGGCCGAGATCATCGGCCTGGTCCGAGATGGGACGATCTCGGACGGGGCGGCCCGTCAGGTGTTGGGGGGGATCGCGGACGGGGAGGGGAGCCCGGCGGAGATCGTTGCGGCCCGCGGCCTTCGGCAGGTGCGCGACGAGGGCGCGCTCGAAGCCTGGGTCGACGAGGTGATCGAGGCGTGCCCGGACGAGGCGGCGCGGGTACGCGAGGGGGAGGAGCGCCTCGTGGGCTTCCTGGTCGGTCAGGTGATGCGCCGCTCCCGGGGCAAGGCCGATCCGCGCCGGGTCAACGAGCTCCTCCGCGTCCGTCTGAGCTGACCGAAGACCCGTCCCCGCCGACCCCGTCGTCCGCTCGAAGGGGGGGGAGCGTGCGTCCGGCCGCCGTCTCGGAGCTGATCCCCGAGGCGAACTCGGGGTCGCGGATCTGCGGCCAGTAGACCAGCGGCTCCTTCGGGAACGCGAAGAAGTCGTCCGCCATCTCGACGAGCAGCTCCGGCTGGTCGGCCGAGTGATCCGACAGGGCTCGGTGCCGCACCTTCTTCGCGAGTCGGAGGTTCAGATCGCCCACGGGGTCGAGCCCCGCCGCCGGCGACGCGTCACGGTCGCGCAGGTATGCGATGATCTGCTCGTACGCGTGCTCGAAGTACCGGTCCACCACGGGCGCCGGGAGGTCGTAACGCGATGCGGCGAGCACCTGGCTGAACACCTTCTGCCAGCGCTCGTGGCCCTGGAAGCGGATCATCCCCCGGAAGATCCTCCGGTTCGTGCCGAAGCTGAAAACGGTGCGCGAGAGGACGTTGTCGAAGAGCTCGTCCGCCTCGGTGTGATCGTGGTCCACCACGACGTGTTTCGCGAGCGAGAGGAAGTCTTCCCCGACGTGCATGTCCATCCGGTGCTCCCAGTATGTATGGCCGAGCGCCTGGGTGGTGCTCGTCAGCAGGAGCTGCCGCGGGACGAAGACGTTGTGCGCGATCGTGTCGGCCGCCAGGTGCGCGAGGTACCCGTAGCCGACCGCCTGCAGGCGCTCGGATTCGGCCGAGCCGAGGATCTCCTCGCCGACCTCCCAGTTGTGGCAGTGCCGGCCCTCGGGGACGTACTTCTTGGCGAAGGAGATGTCCGCGGCCACCGAGCCGTAGAGGAAGTGGAGCGGATAGCGCTCGAGCAGGGCGCGAACGGCGGGCGGGAGCAGGTAGAGCGAGCCCAGGACGGCCTCGCCCAG
>JANQME010000225.1 GCA_028280205.1 Longimicrobiales bacterium | reverse complement strand
GAGCAGCCCCCGTCGTACGAGGTTGACCGTCTCCGCCAGCGACAGCTCCGTCGGATCCTGCTGCACCGCGGAGGGTGCCGCCGGCAGGGTGTCGAGCGCCGCCGCGGCGCGGCGGCCGGCTCGCTCCCTCGCGTCTCGGTCCGCGCCCGCGGCGCCCCGGGGAAGCGCGGCACCCGCGGCCGCGGCGCCGGACACGCGCGCCATCCGGTCCAGGAACCAGCGCCGTGAGACCAATCCGTCCTGCGGTGTGCGCCCCTCCCGGATCACCGGACGTCCTCCGTCCATGCGGTGAAGGGAGCCGGATGCGGGACGGGCAGGTGGAACTGCGGGTCGATCTCGAACGCCGCTGCCTCGGCGTCCTGACGCAGGATGCGCCGCCCATTCGCCAGGAGCCGTTCCAGATCCATGGGAGCCTCGGCGTCCGCTTCGGGGAGCACGGAGACGTCGATGCCCAGGAGTGCATAGCGGGTCAGGATGTAGCGGTCGAGCTCCTCGTCGGTCGGTTCGCGGGGCGGTCGGGGTCGGGGCGTCATGGCGCGTCCTCGTCGGGCTCCGGGATGGTGATGTGAAGGGTATCGAGCGACGTGGCCGCCCGCAGCCGGACGGCCGGCAGGGCGGCGGGCAGGAAGAGGGTGTCGCCGGCCCGCACCGGAAGTGTCCGTCCGACCTCGCCCCACTCCACCGACCCGGCACCCTCGACGACCATCAGGATCTCGACGGCGTCGCTCTCGAAGGCGGTCGAGTCGTCCGGCGGAACGGACCAGTGGCGGAGGTCGAAGTGCTCGCACGAAACGAGGTGCCGGCCCGAGGCACCGTCACGCTCCAGCAGCGTGCCGGGCTCCCAGGCGGAGGCGTCGAGCGGGCCCAGATCGGCGCACTCCAGCGCCTGCTCGACGTGCAGCTCCCGGTCCGTCCGCTCCCAGTCGAAGAGCCGGAAGGTCGTATCCGAGGGGGTCTGGACCTCGGCGACGAGGACCCCGGCACCGAGCGCGTGCACCGTCCCGCTCGGCAGGTAGTGGCACTCCCCGGGTCGCGCCGGCACGCGGACGAGGAGCTCCTCGATCGAGCCCCGCTCGACGGCTCGCGCGAGGTCGTCGCGCGTCGTGCCCGCCTCCAGCCCCTTGCAGATGACCGCGCCCGGCTCGGCGTGGACGACGTCCCACGCCTCGGACTTGAGGTGGGCGTCGGGGTGGGCGCGCACGAACCCGGGCGACGGGTGCACCTGCACCGAGAGGTTCGCGCGCGCGTCGAGGTACTTGAGCAGGAGCGGGAACTCCCACGTGCGGCTCAGCCGCAGCTTCCCCGTGACGCGCCCCCCGAAGTCCTTGACCACGTCGCGCAGGAAGCGCTCCTGGAGCGGACCGTTGCGGATGCGGGAGAAGACGCCCTCACCCCCGGCACCGGACGGGCTGGTGGCGTCGATGTCGGCCAGCTCCCACGACTCACCGATGGGCGTCTCCGGGCCACCGGGGAGGACGCGACCGAAGCGCTCGAGGGCCCGCCCGCCCCAGACCTTCTCCTTGTAGACCGGCTCCAGGAGGAACGGGTAGAGGGCCACCGGGCGTCAGCGCCCTCCGATCCGGTCCCGGATGACGTTCGCGGTCCACTCGGCGCGGGTGTCGGCGATCTCCTGTGCCCAGCCCAGCGCGGTCGGCAGGTCGGAGAGGTCGACGCCGTCGATCGTGGCCTGACCCGTCCGCACCCGCTCGCTCCAGCGCACGGACTCGATGTCGTCCAGCATCATGTTCAGCCCGATGGCCGGGCTGTCGTGGATCCCGTCCGACGGCATCCCATCGCGCGTCACCCCGAGCTCGGCCAGGACGTCGCGCGAGCCTTCCGGCGCTCGGTAGTACTCCCCGATGAAGTGCGCCGCGGCCTCGCCGTCCCACTTCGCGGTGAGGGCCTCGGCCACGTTCTGCATGCCGCGCTGGTTTCCGCCCGAATCGCCGATGAAGACGACGTTCTCGAAGCCGTGCTGCTTCAGACTCTCCGCGACGTCGGTGAGGACGGCTTCGAACGTCTCCTGCCGGAGGGAGATCGTCCCGGGGCTCGTCATGTGTCCGGACGATGGCTCGATGTCGCCCTCCGGCACGAGCTCGAGCACGGGGGCGCACAGCGCGTTGTCGAGCCGCTTCGCGATCCGCGGGCAGTTGGCACGCAAGACGTAGTTGTGCTTGCCGGTGACGAGCCACGGACCGTTCGGCTCGACGCCGCCCGTCGGGATGATCGCCGTCGTCTTCCCGGCATCGAGGGCGTCGCGGACGTCCATCCACGTCATCTCCTCGATCCACAACGTCTCGACCGGTGGAAGCGGGTTCGGCGTGTCCGCGCAGTTGTACGGATTCGCATCGCACGACCCGCCGCCCATGTTGCGCGTCTCGGGGGGTGGCCGTCGCGCGCCGGAGGGCGGACCGCCGCCACCACCCCGGCTCGCGAAACGACCGCTCCGCTCGGCGGGGGGCTCCGTGCCCCCGTCGGCGAGCACGCGGCGGATGTGGAAGGCGGTCTGCGTCGCCCGGAAGTCGACGATCTCGCGCCCGATCCGCAGGTTCTCGACCCGGTCGCTGATGTCGACCCCGTTGATCCTCGCGTGGCCCGTCGCGACCCGCTCGGCCCAGCGCACCGAGTACGGGTCGTCGGCGAACATGTTCATCGTGATGACCGGATCGTCGTGAAGACCGTCGCTCTCGGTCCCCTCGTAGCCGCGACCCGCCATGTACTCGGTGACCGAAGCGTAGTCGTAGTACTGCGGAACGTGGGCGACCACCACGTCGTCCCAGCGAGCGTTCAGACGCCCCGCCACGTTGCGCATCCCGCTCTGGTTCCCACCCGAATCGCCGAAGAGGACGATGCGGTCGAAGCCGTGCATCCTGAGGCTGTGTGCGACGTCGGTGAGCATCGCCTCGAACGTCTCCTGGCGGAGCGAGAGCGTTCCCGGGCTCGTCATGTGCCCGCTCGGCGGCTCGATGCTCCCCTCCGGCACGAGCTTGATGATCGGGGCACAGAGGGCGTCACCGAGCTCGCGGGCAATCGCGTCGCAGTTCGCGCGCAGCACGTAATTGTGCTTGCCGGTCGCGAGCCATGGGCCGTTCGGCTCCACGCCACCCGTCGCGATCAGCGCCGTCGTCTTCCCCTCGGCGAGCGCGTCGCGGACGTCCATCCACGTCATCTCCTCGATCCACACCGTGTTCGGCGCAGGGAGGGGATTGGGCGTCTCGGCACAGTTGTAGACGTTGCGGGCGCAGTCACCGCCCCCCATCGAGTCGGGGTGGCGCTGCTGCTGTGCGTCGGCCGAGGCGGCGGTGAGGGCCAGAGCCGCGAGGACCGCGGTCGACTTCTGCATGGGATCTCCGTGCCGGAAGGGTCGTCTGGCAGGGCAGACTGCAGCCGTCCGCGACGGCGCGCCAGGGGTTCGCCCGTACGGGTCCAACGGTGACTCGGGAGGGACCAAAGGCGGGGTCGAGCGACGGGAGCTCAGCCGGCCCGGGCCCTCCGGCGCCAGCGCTCTCCGGCCGCGGCCGCCGCCAGGGAGAGGCCCGCCGCGGCGAGGCCGGTCACGATCGGCTCGGCGATCGCGGGACCGAAGCCCGAAGGGTGCACCACGAAGTCGACGATCGCCGTCGTGGCGCCGA
>JANQME010000208.1 GCA_028280205.1 Longimicrobiales bacterium | reverse complement strand
GGTCGTGCTCACGGACGGACGTGCGAACGTCCCGAGCCGTGGGAGCGATGCGTGGGCCGACGCTCGGGCCGCTGCCGGAGCGCTCACCTGCCCCGCCGTCGTCGTCGACACCGAAGAGGGAGGGCGCAGCGCCACCGGTCGGCCTGCGCTGCTGGCCGAGGCGATGGGAGGAACCCACGTCCGCCTCGGCGATCTGGACCAGGCAGACGTCCTGCGTGTCATCGGGGCACTCCCGTGAGTTCCGGGCGCGGCGACGATCGAGGGGGCGTCGCGACCGCTTCCCTCGACTCCGTCCTCGAGTCGATCTCGGTCCAGATCGGTGAGCCGACCGGCGACCGATGGATCGCCGGCACGGAGCTCGTCGGCGTCGGTGCGCCCTTCGAGGACCTCCTCCTGCGCATCGGCGAGCGGGCCGGGACGGACGACCGCAAGACGATCGCGGCCTCGTTCGTGCTGCGCTTCGGCTGGGCGTCGCGGACGGCGATCCTCCCGTGGCTCAGGGAGCGGTGCGTCCCCGACGTGTCGCTCGGAAACGTGTCGTTCCGATTCCGCGAGTCGGTGACCGTGGAGACGACCGCGCTCCACACGCCGCGGGGCTGGGTCGTGGCGGGAGATCCGCGCGCCGGCCATCCATCGCTCGACACCGTGCCCGACGAGACCGCCCTCGTGCGCACGCTGCGCGCACAGCTCGTCGCGCAGGCCACCCCGGTCGTCGAGACGCTCCGACGGTGGTCGGGCTTCGGTCGGCGGGGGTCGTGGGGCATGCTGACGTCGTCGTGGGCGGCGCACGTCACCGGCGAGTCCGCCTTCGACGATCAGCACGGGGCACTCCCCCGGCTCGAGGCGCTCTTCGCGGGGACCGACCTCGCGTTCGACATGCGCCCGGAGATGCGGGTGGTGGAGCACGGAGGGGCCGTGCACCTCTATCAGACCCGCGCGAGCTGCTGCCGCTACTACCTGCTCCCCACCGGGAGCCTCTGTGCGAGCTGCCCGCTCATCTCGGAAGAGGAGCAGCGGGCCAAGAACGTGGCCTGGATGGATACGCTCATCGCCCGGCGGGCGGGGCGGGCGCCGAAGGGGGCCGGGCACGGCTGAGGACGGGCGGGACCGCTACTTCCGAACGAGGAGCCCTATGCCTCCTCGAGCGCCTCGGTGGGCTGAATGCGGAGGCCTCGCAGGGTCGGAGGCAGGCACGCGGCGACGGACACGAGCGTGACCAGAATGGCCACAACCCCCAGCGTCACGGGGATGGGCAGCCCCGCGTACTCGTCCACGATGTAGCTCAGGTTCCACCAGCCCAGCGCAGTGCCGATCGCCACGCCGAGGGAAAGCTGCAACGCGCACCGCCTTCCGATCGCGTACACCACGGTCCTCGGCCCGGCGCCGAGCGCGGACCGGATCCCGATCTCCCGTCGTCGCTGCGCCACGGTGAACGACATGACCGCGTAGAGGCCGGTAGCCGCGAGCAGCGCGCCCATCAGCGCGAGCAGCCAGATGGAGACGGACCAGATCGCGTCCTCCCGCTGCATCCCCGCGACCATGGCATCGAGTGATTCCGGCCGCTGGATCATGGCGTCCGCGTCGATGGCGTCCGCGATCTCTCGCAATCGGGGCATGAAGCCCATCGGGTCGTCTCCGATCTCGACCAGGTAGCGCATGGGGTGGACGTCCGCGGCACCCACAGGATGGTAGACGCCCGCGCTCCGCTCGGGATTCGTCACGTTGACGCCGAAGGTCTCCACCACCCCCACGATCTCGAGCCAATCGTCCTCCTCCGGCGGAGCGTCGGACGCGTAGCGGATCCGCACCCCGACGACGTCGCCTCCGCCGACGATGTCGCGCGCGAACTGCTGGTTGACGATGACCGCCGTCGGGCGGACCTCGGGCGCTCCCTCCACGTCGCTCGACACGAAGTCGCGGCCGCTCAGAATCGGCCGGCCCAGGTCCCGGAAGAAGTCCACGTGCACCCTCGCGAGCGCCGTTCGGCGTGCATCGCGCAGGTCGACGATGGGACGCCCCTCGACCTCGACGAAACGCTCCTGATGGCGGTAGCCGGGGAGCGTCTCCCCCATCACGACGCTGCGGACCGACGGGTCGGCGGCCAGGCGGTCCCGGAGCTCCGTCTGGTTCTCGGCGACCTTGTTGCGAAACGCCTCGGCGTAGCCCTCCGCCTCGTCCGCGGTCGGATCCACCCATCGCGTGCGGAAGCGGACGGTCAGGTACCGATCGAGGTCGATCGCCGCCTGATCGGTTCGGTCCACCGCCACCGAGGACACGGCCATCGTGCCGAGTGCGAGAAAGCCCACCGACAGCGCCACCTCCGCGACGATCAGCAGTGAGGCGAAGACGCCGAAACGCACCGTCGCGCCACCCGTGGTCCGGCGCAGGCTCGCCTCCACACTCCGACCCGTCGCTCGCACGGCGGGGAGGACGCCGGCCAGAACCGCGCAGACGACGGCCAGCCCGAGCGCCAGGAGCACGGAGCGCGCGCCCAGACCGAGGTCGAACCAGTAGGGGATCTCGCCGGCGAACACGCCGGCCTCGAGGTGCGCCGCGAGACCGTTCGCGACCATCAGCCCCGCTCCGGTCGCGAGCAGCACCAGCACGAGCGCCTCCACGAAGAGCTGCGCGAGGATGCGCGCCCGACTGGCACCGAGGGCCGTACGAATGCTGATCTCGCTGAGCCGCATCGCCGTGCGTGCGAGGATGAGGACTCCGACGTTGCCGCAGGCGACGAAGAGGAGGGCCAGGCTCAAGACCTGGACCATCAGCAGCTCCGTCTCGTTCGACAGGTTGCCTGGCGCTCCCAGCGTGAGGGCGCCGATCGACACGATCTCGCTCCGCCGTCGCGCGTGCGTCTCCGGCCACTCGCTCGCCAGTCGGGCCCCGACGGTCTGCAGCTCGGCCTCGGCCTCGTCTCGCGACGCGCCCTCGGCGAGGCGGCCGAACACGTGAAGGTCGGGGCCCTGGCCGATCTCGTAATCGGTCGGGTCGGCCCCGATGAAGATATCCACGGTCTTCGTATGGTAGCGGTCA
>JANQME010000182.1 GCA_028280205.1 Longimicrobiales bacterium | reverse complement strand
TGCCCTCGAGGGCGTCGACACGGGCTACGCCGACCAGTCGGGCCTGGTGGTGGAGATGACGCCGGAGCGGGCCACGTACCCGTCGGACGAGCGGGTCGGTCAGTTCTGGGACGGGGCGGTGCGCAGCATCGCCGCGCTCCCTTCGGTCGGCGCGGTCGGCCAGGTCGACCCGCTCCCTCTGAACCACACGACACTCTCCGTGCGCTGGGCCGATCCCGCGAATGAGCCGCCCGACCCCGGGGGCTGGCCCCGAGCCACCCGTTCCACCGTGGACACCGGGTACTTCGAGTCCATGGGCGTGCCGCTTCTCAGTGGCCGGCCCTTCGACCGCACGGACGGGTCGGACACGCCTCCCCGCGTCGTCCTGAGTCGCTCGATGGCTGCCGTGGCGTTCCCTGCGCAGGATGTCCGCGGGGCCGTCGGGCGCAGCCTCGCCCTTCGACTCGGGACGGAGCGGATCCTCGCAACCGTCGTGGGTGTGGTGGAGGACGCCGCGCACGACGGCATCGCATCGGACGCCCGAGAGCACGTCTACCTGTCCCAGACCCAGTTCGGCACGCGAAGTCGATTCCTCACCGTCCGGGCCGCCTCTGGCGACCCCGAATCCCTCACGCGCAGCGTCGGGGAGGCCCTGCGGAGCGTTGATCCGGCGGTGGCGGCGCGCATCCGACCGTACCGCGAAGTCGTGCTGGAGAACGTCTATCCGTATCGCTTCGGCTCGCTCCTTCTCGGGGCCTTCGGCGGCGTCGGCATCCTCCTCGCCGCGCTCGGCGTCTTCGCGCTCGTCTCGTACTCGGTCTCGAGCCGCGCCCGGGAGCTGGGCGTGCGCATCGCGGTCGGCGCCACGGCGGGCCAGATCCGTCGACTCGTGGTGCGCGAGGGGCTGTTCCTCGCCCTGATCGGTGGGGGCGTCGGGATCGCGATCTCGATCCTTCTCGCCGGCTTCGCTCGGTCCGTGCTCTACGGCGTGGGCCCGGTCGATCCGGTCACCTTCGGGGGTGTCGTGGCGCTGTTCTTGACCATCGCGGTCGGTGGGTCCCTCTTGCCGGCGATTCGGGCCACGCAGGTCGACCCCGTGTCGACGCTCAGAAACGAGTAGCCGCAGCTTCGACGCGCGACTCGGCGGAGAGGAGGCCGCTCCTCAGACCTCGACGGAGCGTTCGACATCCGCCTCGCCCGAGGTGTCCGGCGGCGACTCGGAGAACTCTTCCCGGAGCGTCGTCGGATCCCAACCGGCGTCGCGTTCCAGGTACTCGTCGGTGTTGTCGGCGCGCAGCAGCGACTCCAGCCACTCGATGCGCTCCCGCGCTTCGGAGATGTAGGTCTCCCGGCCCTGGTCCTGCACCTCGGCCAGCTCGCGCAGGAAGCGGTGGTCGTGTCGCAGGAACTTCTGGGCGGCCCGTTCCGCATGATACGCGCGCACGCCGAGCTCGCGCATGAGGTCGGTGGCGACCCGCAGCGACGTGTCCAGCGCTTCCCGATAGACCTCGTCGACGCCGGCCTGATACAGCGCGTACGAGTCGCGCCACTCGAACCCGCGTGCGTAGATCCTCAGATGCGGCCAGTGCTTCCTCGCCGTCTTCGCGATCTTCAGCGTGGTGTCGGGGTCGTCGAGCGCGAGGACGAGGAGCTTCGCTTCGTGCACGCCGGCGATCTCCAGCATGTCGACGCGGGTGGCGTCTCCGTAGTAGACCTCGAGCCCCATGCGGCGCAGAAGCTCGACCTGCTCGGAATCGTGGTCGAGGACCGTCGTGCCGATTCCCTGCGAGCGCAGGAGACGGCCGATCGTCGATCCGAAGCTCCCGAAGCCGGCGATGATCACCGGGTTGCGCTCCTCGATCATGTCCGGCTCGCGCTCTTCCGCGCGCTTCGTGCCGAACCGTGGCTGCAGCACCCGCTCGTTGAAGACGAGCAGCATCGGGGTGACGGCCATGGAGAGCGCGACCGCCGCGACGAGCGGGTCGGTGAAGGTCGCCTCCAGAACGCCCTGCTGGCGGGCGAAGGAGAGCAGGACGAAGGAGAACTCACCCACCTGGGGCAGGGCGAAGGCGAAGAGGAGCGCCTGGTCGAGCGGAAGACGGAAGCCGCGCGCGAGTGCCAGGAGGACCGCCAGCTTCAGGGCGATCATCGAGAAGGTGAGGGTGATGATGAGCCCCGGATCCGCACCGATCAGCCCGAAGTCGATCGAGGCGCCGACGGAGATGAAGAAGAGGCCTAGGAGGAGTCCCTTGAACGGCTCGATGTCCGCCTCGAGCTCGTGGCGATACTCGCTGTTCGCGAGCACCACCCCGGCCAGGAACGTACCGAGCGCCGGGCTCAGTCCGACCTGCTCCATGAGCAGCGCGATCCCGATCACGAGCAGGAGCGCAGCCGCGGTGAAGACCTCGCGCATCTGCACCTGCGCGACGGCTCGGAAGACCGGACGGAGCAGGTAGCGGCCCGCCACCACGATCGCGAAGACCGCGCCCAGGACGGCGAGTGTACGTGCCCAACCCGGCAGCGTCGCGATCCACGTCTCGGCGGCGTGGTACTCACTGTCCCCCACCTCCATCGAGTGCGTCGCGAGGAGCGGCATGAGGGCCAGCATCGGGATGACCGCCACGTCCTGGAAGAGCAGCACGGAGAAGGCGCTCTGTCCTCCGGTCGTGCGGAGCAGGCCCTTTTCGGCGAGCGTCTGCAGGACGATCGCGGTCGACGACAGCGCGACGACCATCCCGATCGCGAGGGCCGGCTGCCAGGCGATTCCCAGCGCCAGGCAGATTCCGGTGGTGAGCGCCGTCGTGATCCCGACCTGGAGACCCCCCAGGCCGAGGATCGGAGCCCGCAGACGCCAGAGCAGCGACGGCTCGAGCTCCAGGCCGATCACGAAGAGCATCATCACGACGCCGAACTCGGCGAAGTGCATGACGTCCTCGCCTTCCGCCCCCACGAAACCCAGCACGAAGGGTCCGATCACGATCCCGGCCAGAAGGTAGCCGAGGACCGAACCGAGGCCGATGCGCTTGGCGATCGGGACGGCGACGACGGCCGCCGCCAGATAGACGAACGCCTGGGTGAAGAAGGTTTCGGTACTCATGTGGGCGACCCCGCCAGACGGTTCACGAAGCCGTTGATGGTGATCGCCGTGGCCAGCCGCTCGCGCTCGGTCGGGTCCGGCTCGCCGGCCAGGAGGGCCTCCAGGAGATGGCGGTAGCGCCGTGCCTCGGTGTCGATCGCCTGCCCGTCGAGCCGGTGGGTTCCGAAGACGACGAACGGAGGAAGGAAGTGCATTCCGCAGAGCTGGGCGGTCTGCTCCACGGGCGCGAGGAGCTGTCGGACCGTGAAGCGGTTGTAGCCGGCCGAGCAGTACGCCGCCTCACCTCCGCCCGCGCTGATGATCGAGATGAAGTCCTTACCCTGGAGGGCGTTGCCGTCCGATCCGTACGCCCACCCGTGCTCGAGCACGAGGTCCTGCCACTGCTTGAGGATCGGTGGGGTGCTGTACCAGAAGAAGGGGTGCTGGAAGGCGATGACGTCGTGCGTAAGCAGGAGCTCCTGCTCCCGCTCCACGTCGATATCGAGGCGCGGGTACGCTTCGTAGAGGTCGTGCAGCGTCAGCTTCGGGTCGTCCGGAATCTCGCGGAGGAGGCGGCGATGGACCCGGGAGTGCTCCAGGGACGGGTGCGCGAAGAGGATGAGGACGCGGGGCATGGCGTGCGGTCGGTGCGGGAGATCCACGGGCTGCTCACCCGAGCATACCCGGCACGTTCCGTTCGCGGCCAACCCGCGTTCGGATCCACGGCGACCGGGAGTCGATTGCGACGATCCCATCTTCGGCTTATCTTCGGTGCCCTTTTCGTCGTGCAGCTCGCGACTCGAGCGCACGGTCGGTCAACCTGTGTGGAGGTGGATGGAATGGACGGATCGATGTTCCTGCCCGAGTTCGATCAGGAATTCGCGGAGACGCGCCGGGCCCTCGAGCGGCTGCCGGAGGACAAGTTCGACTGGAAGCCGCACGAGAAGTCGTTCACGCTGCACAGCCTCGCCGCGCACCTGGCGGAGGTGCCCCGGTGGGTGAAGCCGACTCTGGAGATGGACATCCTGGATCTCGACGAGCAGCCGTGGGAGCGCGTGGTGCCGGAGACCAGGGAGGAGCTGCTGAAGCACTTCGACGAGGGGCGGACCGAAGCGCGCGCCTCCCTCGAGCAGACCTCGGGCGAGACGCTCATGGAGACGTGGACGATGAAGCACGACGGGAAGGTCGTGATGTCGATGCCGAAGGGCGTCGTGCTCCGTTCCTTCGTTTTCAACCACAACGTCCACCACCGCGCGCAGCTCGGCGTCTACCTGCGACTGCTCGACGTCGAGGTGCCCGGCCACTACGGCCCGTCCGCCGACGAAGCGATGTAGGGCGGCCGCCCCGTCCCTCGCGCCGGTCGGTCGTGCACCGCAGAACCGGGGGTGGTCAGAAGACGTTGGCTTCCACGGCGACGTCGTCGCCGAAGCGGGTGTGGCGGAAGTGGGAGATGTCCACGGTGGACGTGGCCCCGTCGGCGATCAGCCCTGCGACCGCCACGCCCGCCGCGGGCGCGTGCATGATGCCGTGTCCGGAGAAGCCGCACACGTCGATCCACCGGTCCGCGTCCGGATGCGACCCGATGATCGGGCTGTTGTCCGGGCTCACTCCGTAGTAGCCCCACCAGCTTCCGCGGAGGTCGACGCCCATCTCCTCCCACCACGGGAAGCGGGCCACGCCGGTCACGAGGACGTGCTCGAGCCACTCCGGGTCGACCCCTTCGGTGAAGCCGAAGGCCTGCTCCAGGTTGTCGAGCCCGAAGAGGACGCGGTCGCCTTCGCTGCGCAGGTAGACACCGCTCGCGAGGTCGATCGTCAGCGGATAGGTGCGCGGATCGTCGTGGGGGGCGCTCAGGAAGATCTGGATCCGCTTCGGTCCCACGGGCACGTCGAGCCCGGCCAGCGCCCCGACCTCGCCGGACCAGGCGCCCGCGGCGTTGACGACGTGGCCGCACGACCACTCCTCGCCCCCGGCCCGCACATGCCAGCCGTCCGGATCGCGCGCGATCCCCGCGACCCGGGTCCCGAAGTGGAAGCGCGCCCCGGACTCCTTCGCCATCTCGACCCAGGCGAGGCACGCGAGGTGGGGATCGATCACGCCGTCCCACGGCCCGAAGGTCGCGCCCGCGAGACCCTCGGCGTCGAAGTCGACCCGGCGGCGGGCCTCGGCGGCGTCGAGCACCTCGACCGGGGCGCCGAGCTCCTTCTGGAGCGCGACCGAGGCCATGTGGTCGGCCCAACGCGCCTCGGGGACGAGCAGGAGGTAGCCGATGCTCCGATACCCGACATCGTGCCCGTACCGCTCCTCGAAGGAGCGGAACACGGGCAGCGAGTAGAGTGAGAGGCGGATGTTCGCGGCGGTCGTGAACTGGACCCGGACGCCGGCCGCGCTGCGTCCGGTCGAACCCAGAGCCGCGCCGGCTTCGCGCTCGAGGACGGCCACCGAGAGCCCGCGCTCGGCGAGATGGAAGGCGCAGGAGGCTCCGTTGATTCCGGCTCCGATGACGACGACGTCGGCCGTATGGATCGACACGTGGCAGGCAGCCCGGGGTTGGGAAAGGGGACGGGGTGCGTCGAGGTTCGTGGGCGGCGCACGTTACCCCACCGTAGGGGAAGCTGTCGATGCGCGGGTCCGCCGGTGAGCCTCTTCCGCGCCGTCTTCCGATCGCACGAAGAAGCCCCGCAGACCCGAGGGCCCGCGGGGCTTCACCGTCCGGTACGCTCGGTACGCCTCACCACCCGAGCGCCGCCGGCCGGTACCGGCCTCTCGTGACCAGCCACGCCTCGTCGACGAAGCCGTCGCGGTCGTGGTCGATCAGCTCGGCCACGTCCGATCCGCCCATCGTCACGACGAGCACGTGACCCGCCCGCCGGTCGAGCAGCCAGTGGCCGCGAAGCGGGCCGCGGAGGCCTGCCGCGAAGCCGGCGTCCTGTAGCCGATGGACGGCGCGCGGGCCGAGGAGGACGCGCAGCTCACGCCGGTTCAGGAAGGCGCGCCCGGGCGCCGCCAGCGGGCGGAAGCGGACCGCACGACCCCAGTCCACCCGGACCCAGCCGTGATGCCGGGCGTAGGCGCGCCGCGAGCCGCGTGTGCTGTACACGACCCGCGCGGAGCCCCGATGGTCGGGTCCAGCCCACACCACCGGCCGAGCGACCACGCGCCCCGGTGCCCGCACCGGCTCCAGCCGCTCGACCCGGCCCCGGTCGTCCCGGTCCCGATCACGGCGGTCGCCGCGCCTCTGAGCTTCGAGATCCGCGCCGCCGACGAGCGACGCTCCGATCAGCAAGACCAACGCTTCACGTCTCATGGTTCGTCCCCTTGTCCTGTCGGGCCCGAGGGCCCGTGTCGAGCAGGGGAGACGGGCTCGTCCCGTCCCCGTGCCGGCGTCGCGCCGGGCATCTGCTCGGGGAGGAAGGAGGTGCAGTGGGCGTGCCAGACACGTCGGAGGACGTATCACGTTGCAGTATAAGGTCTTACGTCGATCGTCCCATGGGAAAAGTGTCCACTGGAGAGGACACTCCGGCTCCCCTCCCGAGCCCATAGCCAACCCTACCGCGGACGACCGCATCCATTACCATAGCGCGGCTACGACTCCGCCCGTCATCGCACCCGAAACGAACCGTGGAAACCACCGAGAAGCCGGGCCTCGACATCGAGGTCATCCAGCGCAAGATCCAGCAGGAGAGCGCCTTCGTCGAACGACTCGAGGCCGAGGTGGCGCGGGTCGTCGTGGGGCAGAAGCGCATGGTGCAGCGCCTCCTGATCGGCCTCCTGGCCGACGGGCACGTGCTCATGGAGGGCGTGCCGGGCCTCGCGAAGACGCTCACGGTGAAGACGCTCGCCCAGGCGATCGACACGACCTTCCGGCGGCTGCAGTTCACGCCGGACCTCCTTCCCGCGGACCTGATCGGGACGCTCGTCTACGACCCGAAGGACCAGGAGTTCAAGACGAAGCAGGGCCCGATCTTCGCCAACATCATCCTCGCCGACGAGATCAACCGGTCTCCGGCGAAGGTCCAGTCGGCGCTCCTCGAGGCGATGCAGGAGCACACCGTCACGATCGGGGACACGTCCTACCCGCTGCCCTCGCCCTTCCTGGTGCTCGCCACGCAGAACCCGATCGAGCAGGAGGGCACGTATCCGCTCCCCGAGGCCCAGGTCGACCGCTTCATGTTGAAGCTCGCCGTCGAGTACCCGACGGGGGACGAGGAGCTGCAGATCATGCGGCGCATGAGCGCGGGTACGCCCGAGCCGGCTCGCGTCGTCGTGTCACCCGAGGAGATCCTGCGCGCCCGCAAGGCGACCGAGATGATCTACATGGATCCGCAGGTCGAGCGCTACATCGTCGATCTGGTCCTCGCGACGCGGGATCCGGCCGCGTACGGGCTGGACGACCTGATCGACCTCGTGTCGTTCGGTGCCTCTCCGCGCGCCACGATCAACCTGGCGCGCACCGCACGCGCCCACGCCTTCCTGCAGCGCCGCGGCTTCGTCACGCCGGACGACGTGCGCGCGATGGGGATGGACGTGCTGCGTCACCGCGTGCTCGTCACGTACGAGGCGGAGGCCGAGGAGGTCACGCCCGAGGACGTGGTTCGGCGCATCCTGGACCACGTCGAGGTGCCGTAGTCGGACGATGATCCCCCGCGAGATCCTCAAGCAGGTCCGTCGGATCGAGATCTCGACGCGCGGCCTCGTCAACGAGGTCTTCTCCGGCGAGTACCACTCGGTCTTCAAGGGCCGCGGGATGAATTTCGCCGAGGTGCGCGAGTACCACTACGGCGACGACATCCGGGCGATCGACTGGAACGTCACCGCGCGGACGGGCGCTCCCTTC
>JANQME010000176.1 GCA_028280205.1 Longimicrobiales bacterium | reverse complement strand
TTTCTTCAAGCGTTCTTGTATGCGGTCTCCCAGCCCCAGGTTTGCGGTCTGCCGCCACGCTTCAAGATGCGCTGACGGTGACATGGTGGCTGACATCTACCGTCAGCGCATCACCCGTGCCACCGTGTGGTGGCCTCGGACGGGCGGCTGGCGGGCTACGGCGGGGGCTTATGGCGGAAGCGCAGGCTCCTGGAGCTCGAAGGCGCGTCGGAGCCCGCGGGGCCGCGGTTGCCCGAAGCCTCCGGCTGATCCGGCTGGAAACGCCGCTCCGATCTCCGGCTGGTCGCCCGGAGCGCCGCTCCCCGTCCGGTCAGGAAGCCGCGGCCACCTTCCCGAACCGGCGGTCCCGCGCGCGGTACTCGGCGAGTGCTTCGGCCAGGTGCTCCCCGCCGAAGTCCGGCCACATGACGTCCGTGAAGTAGAGCTCGGCGTACGCACACTCCCACAGCAGGAAGTCGCTCAGCCGCTGCTCACCTCCGGTACGGATGAGCAGATCGACGTCGGGCGCCGGCCCGCCCCCGTTCATCGCCTGGCCGAGCAGGTTGGCGATGTCGTGCCGCTCCAGGCGGTTGGACTCGGCGGCCCGCCGGACCGCCTCCACGAGGAGATCGCGCGACGAGTAGTCGACGGCGAGACGGAGCAGGAGACGCCGGCCGCCCTCGGTCTGGGCTTCGGCCCGCTCGATCGCGCGCACGAGCGCCGGAGTCAGCCGGTCCCGCCGCCCGACCACACGCAGCCGCACCCCCTTCTCCCGCAGCTCCGCCGACTCCGAGCGCAGGTAGCGGCGGAGCAGGCGCATGAGCACCGAGACCTCCGGGGCCGGCCGACCCCAGTTGTCTGAGGAGAACGCGTACAGCGTGAGGGTGTCGATGCGGTGGTCGGGCGCCGCTTCCACCACCCGGCGCACCGACTCGGCGCCGTGGCGGTGACCGAATTCGCGCGGCTGGCCGAGCGCGTTGGCCCAGCGGCCGTTGCCGTCCATGATGATCGCCACGTGGGTCACGACTTCGGCTCCCCTTCCGAGGTGCGGGTCGCTTCGATGATGGCCTCCATGTGGGCCAGGTAGGCTTCCAGCTCGCGGCGGCCGGTCGCCGTGAGGGCGTACTCGGTCTTCGTCGCCCGCCCGTCCCGCGACTTCGTGCAGACCACGTAACCGGCCTCCTCGAGCTTACGCGCGTGGGCGCTCAGGTTACCGTCCGTGATGCCGAGCAGGTCGCGCAGGTCGGTGAAGGGCAGCGAGCCGTTCACGGCCAGCGAGCTCACGATCCCGAGGCGCACCCGCTCGTGAATGAGCCGGTCGAGCTCGAGCGCCTCCGTCTCGGGGTGTCGTCCCTGGACCGCGCCGAGTGGCCGCCCGCGCGCGTCGTCGCGCCGCAGCGCCGAGTTTCTAGCCACCGTGTCTCCTCCAGATGATCACGCCGAAGATCAGGTGCAGCGCCCCGAAGCCGACCGCCATCCACACGTTGGCCCACGTCGCGTCCCACGGTGTGGGGGAGAGTAGGGCGGCGACCCCGACCACCATGAACGACGCACCCATGATCGGGATCGGTCGCACCGAATGGGACCCGCCCGCCACGACGCCGGCGCCGTACAACAGCAGCCACATTCCCGGGAGCATCTCGATCGAACCCGCGCGGACGAGGGCGATCGTCAGCACCGCGCCCGCCGCGAGGGGCGGCGTCACCGTCCAGGCGAACTTCCGCCCCGGTCCGGTGAGCAGCGAGCCTCCGTCGGCGTGGGACTTGCGGGCCATGAAGAGGACGGACACGCCGAGCGCGAGCCCGGCGGCCACGAGCCAGATCGTGACCCACTCGGTCGCCGAGGACGCGGTGGTCGCAAGCCCGGCAGCGGCGATTGCCACGAGCCCCATGACGACGCCTCCGGCGCCGGACACGTGCGTGAAGGAGGCCGAGCGCTCCATCGTCTCGCGGATGTAGCGCAGGTTGTCCATCGCGCGGTCGTGCAGCGCGACGGGTGGCGGGTCCTTGCGGGGATGCAGCTCCCGGACGGGAGAGGTCATGGCGGGAATCGCGGTCTCGCGGAACGGTATGACTTTGCAACGCAAAGTACGGGCCACGCTCCGCGCGTCCAAGGATTCTTTTCAGGGGGTGGGCGCCACCACCCGCAGTCGGCCGGGGAGCGTGCGCACCTCCAGCTCCGGTCCGGCGGTGCGCCGCACGTCGCCGTCCACCTCGAAGCGTACGGGTCCGGAGAACGTCAGCCGGAACCCGTCGTCGTCGAGGATCGCGACCTCCTCGGCGGCCACGTGATCACCCCGCTCCGCCCGGTTGAAGAGCTTCAGTCGTCCGAGGGGCCGGGCGTCGCCGATCAGGCAGGCGTGGAGCTTTCCGTCGTCGACGGTGGCCCCGGGCGCGATCGGGAAGCCGCCGCCGAAGAACGCTCCGTTCGACACGGTGAGCATGAGCAGGTGTCCACGCTGCTCCTGCCCGTCCGTCGACGTCACCCCGGCCCGGATGCCGGGGAAGCGGAAGAGCTGCTGGAGCGCAGTCACCTTGTAGAGGAGCTCACCCTTCAGGAACCGGGCACGTGCCGCGGCGTCGATCACCGCGATGTCGAAGCCGAAGCCGACCACGTTGAGGAAGTGACGCGTTTCCCACCGGTCGGGGTGGTGCTCCGACACGGTTTCGGTCTCCACGCGTCCCACGTCGACGCGCCGGGTGTGCCCCGTCACGAGGGCACGAACCGCCTCGTCCACGCCCTTCGGATCGAAGCCCAGGTTGCGCCCGAAGTCGTTGCCGGTCCCGTTGGGCAGGTAGCCCAGCGCGACGTCGTCCGAGCCCACCGCGACGAGCCGGTCGGCCACGTTGCTCACGGTGCCGTCGCCGCCCACGGCGACCACGACGTCGGCTCCCTGCTCCATCGCCTGCTCGGCCAGGTCCCGCTCCTCGCCGGGCCGTGTGGTCTCGAGGAAGGTGACGTCGGCGAGCGCCTCCGACAGGAGTGCCCGGTACCTCGTGATTCGACGGTGCGCCCGGCCCCGGCCGGACGCGGGATTGAAGATGACGAAGTGCCGCGAGGCGCTCAGAAGTTCACCATGCGGTCGAACGTCTGCATGCCCTTCCCGTACCACTCCTCGCGAAACGGATACGTGTTCACGTCGGGGATCGAGAGGCCGGCGTTCATCGGATGCTCGTGCAGGGTGAGCGAGCCGGTCTCCTCCTCGTGCTCGGCGTGGTCCGCCTCCATGAGGATGTTCACCTTGTAGCGATCCTCCGGATCCGTGGTGAAGCACATGTAACTGTTGCCCGCACGGGATCGCTCGTGGTCGGTGACCACCATCTCCAGGACCGGCGCCCCGTCGTCGCTCACGCGTACCTCGATCTCGTCGTCGGAACGGTCGAAGTCGATCGCCACGTCCTTCATGTAGTGCGGCAGACGCCACCGCTCGATCGCGTGCTCGCGCGACGCCTCGGTGGACGTCCCGACCATGAAGGGGAAGAAGGCCGCCTTGGGCAGCGGCTTGCCCGACTCGACCATCGGGGGCACCACGACCGCCAGCACGATCTCGTCGTACTCACCGACCATGCTCTCGTTGAAGTGGAACGCGGTGATCGCGAGGATGCTGCGTTCGTGCTGCACTTCGAGCGGCTCCAGGTGCGCAGGGAGCAGTTTGCGCGCGTCGGAGGTCGGCATCTCGAAGTAGCCGCCCACGCAGAGATCGAAGCCGTAGCAGGTGTTCTCGGAGTCGTTCATCGGATGGTTGTCTTGATGCTGGTTGACGAGTCCGGTTAGCCTTCCGGACGGGTGCCGGTTCGCCCGTCCTGCCTTCTCCGCCGAGCTTCGGAGCGCCGTGTCGTGAAGATCCGAGGTTATGCCGCCCTCGGGCTCATCGGGCTCTCCTTCCCCGTGCTCGACCTCCTGCAGCGGACGGTCGTCGCGGGGTGGATCCGCCTTCGCCCGTCCAGGAGGGTTCCGACGCTCGGGCGGTGGATCGACGGGGTTCGGGGCTGGGTGGTCTGGTGTCTGGAGTTCGTCGGAGGCGCCTCGATTCCGATGCCGGAGCGGATCGTCCCGTCCGGTCCCGGCACCCTGATCGTGATGAACCACCAGTCGGTGCTCGACATCCTCCTCATCGTCGCATCCGTTCGTGGCGGATATCCGCGGATCGTGACCCGAGCGCGCTATGGCCGGTTCATTCCGCTAATCTCGCATATGGTAAGGCTCTATCAATACCCGACGGTCGACCCCCGGGCGACCGCCGACGAGGTGCGGCGGAGCCTGAGGGAGCTGAGCGAGGCCGCGGTCGAGTCCGACGTTCCCATCGCGATCTTCCCGGAAGGCACGCGCACCCGTGACGGATCCGTCGGGCGCTTCCGTGCGCGCGGTCTCGAGGCGCTGCTCGCGCGCCGCGCGTGGACCGTGCACCTCCTCGTGGCGGACGGCTACTGGCGTACGGCGAAGATGAAGGACTTCGTGCGGGGGATGGCGCACATCGACGGCAGCATCGAGTACCTGGGCGCGGCCGCGTGGGACGATCCCGACGCCGACCCTCGCGCCTTCGTCGCGGAGCTGCAGGAGCGGCTGGCGGACGGCCTGGAGGCGGTCCGCGCGGTGGGCACGCTCCCGACCCCCGCGACGCCCGGGCCCACTCCGGAGACCTCGGGTGAGCCGCGCGGCTGACCCCGAGCGAGGGGACGGACGAGCCGCCGCGCCGAGTGAGTGGCCGGAGGCCCGGGAGCTCGCGGAGCGCCTCGTCGCCGACGCCGGCCCGTCGGTCCGGGCGATCCTGCTCTACGGCTCTCGTCTTCTCCGCACCCGGCCCGACCGGCACAGCGCGCTCGACTTCGTGGTCCTCGTCGACGAGTACCGCGCGTTCTACCGGGGCCTCTCCGACGCCGACGAGCTTCACCGGCCGGTGGGCCTCATGAGCACCCTGGCGCGGCTCCTCCCGCCGAACGTCATCGCGTACGCACCCGGCGACGGCCGTGGGGGGATCGCGAAGTGCCTCGTGGTCAGCACGTCGGACTTCGAGCGAGCGCTCGGCGCGCACCCCCGCGACCACTTCCTGCTCGGCCGCATGCTGCAACGCGTCGGCGAGCTCTGGTTCGCCGACGACTCGGAGCGGGTGTGGGTGCGCGACCGGATCGCCGGGGCACACGCCCGGGTGCTCGACTGGATGGCGCCGTACCTGGAGGGCCCCGTGAACGCCGCCGGGCTCGGCCGCCGCCTCCTCGAGGTGTGCTACCAGGGCGAGTTTCGGCCCGAGTCCCGGGGGCGGGCCGGGGCCGTCTTCGAGGCGCAGGCCGAGCACTTCGCCCGGGTGCTGAAGCCCACGCTGGACGCCGCGGTTGCAGCGGGCACGATGGTCGCGGATGCTGGCGAGTACCGGCTGGTCGAGCCGGCTCCGCCGCGCGTCGTGCGGCGCTGGCGCCGACACTTCCGCCGCTCGAAGCTCCGCAGCACGGCGCGCTGGTTCAAGCACATGGTCACCTTCGCCAACTGGCTCCCCTACGTGGTGCGCAAGGTCGAGCGACACACCGGCCGCTCGATCGAGCTCACCGCCCTGGAGCGCAAGGCGCCCCTCCTCTTCCTCTGGCCGCGCGCCATCCACGTGCTCGTGACCCGTCCGCGCCGCGAGCTGCGCTCGTGAGATCGGACATGGCGTTCCTGCTCGGCGTGCTCGCCGTGGCGCTCCTCACGATGCCCGTCTACGCCGTCGTCGTGCGCTCCCGGCCCGATCCGCACGAGATCGCCGATCGGGGCGGCTTCGTGCTCGGGGGCTTCGTGCGGAGCTGGTTCTACTGGTTCGTCCGCCCGGTCGAGGCGGTCTCGCTCGCCCTGCGGCTCTCGCCCACGACGTTCAACCTCCTCGGCGTCGCGTTCGGCTGCGTCGCCGGGTACTTCTTCGCCACGGGCGCCGCGAACCCGGGCGGCTGGTTCGTCCTCCTCGGCGGCGCGGCCGACGTCCTGGACGGACGCGTTGCCCGGGCGCAGGGCAAGGCGAACGAGACGGGCGCCTTCCTCGACTCCACGCTCGACCGCTTCGCGGAGGTCGGCGCGTTCGTCGGCCTCGCGGTCATGTACCGGGACTCCGCGGCCGCCGTCGCGCTGGTGGTCGTGGCGCTCGGCGGGTCGCTGCTC